>CAZEFP010000088.1:0-9437 GCA_964511565.1 uncultured Planctomycetaceae bacterium | reverse complement strand
CGGTGCACCTGCGGGCCTCCATGGTGGCCTGGCGGGCGGCCCACGGCCGCTGAGCCGGGCACCTCAAGGAGCGGCTGGATCCTGTCGATGTCAGCCCCGAGGGGCCCACCGAGGGGTCCCCGTCAGCCTGCTCCCATGCTCGAACTCCTGACCGCTCCCCTGGCCGCCGCCATGCTCATGCAGGCGCCGACCCTGCCGGACGCTGACCTCACCTCCTCCGAGGCGGCGTCCGCCACGCCGGTCTTCGACCTGTGGCGCCGCCCCGAGCTGCGCCTCGGCGAGAGTCAGCGGGTGATCGCCCAGGTGTGCCGTGAGGTGGACGACTGGAGCGCCTTCCTGACCCGCTTCGACCCCGCCGCCTTCCAGGCCTTCGAGTTCTGGGCCGACGAGCAGTTCCTCTGGGTCAAGGAGGAGTTCGACGCCCCCCAGGCGCGGCTCTTCGCCCGGCGCGGCTCCGAGGCGGCCGCCGCCCTCTCGGCCGCGACCCCGAGCACCAGGCTCGAGCTCGAGGTCATCGTGCGGGAGATGCACGCGGGCCGCGCGTGGATCGAGGTGACGGCCGCCCGGTGGTCCGAGCGTCAGACCCCCGAGGGGACGGTGCTGCACGCCATCCGAGCCCTCGACCTGATGGAGCGGGACGGCTGGAGCCTGGCCTCGGACCAGCTGGACCGGGCCCTCGCGCCCAACCTCCCGGGGCACGTGCGCGCGGAGCTCCTGCGGCTGAAGGACGAGTGCGTGGCGGAGGTCGCCGCGCGGGCGAGGGACTGAGGGGCGCCCCTCAGTCGGTCGGCCACAGCCGCGGGTTGGCCTCGCTGGCGGCGCGGTCTCCCGGAGCGAGCCCGGGGAGCCACTTGCGCAGGTCGTCCCGCTGGTGGTCGTTGGCGGGCTCCGACACGCGCATCTCGCCGTCCATGTAGATGACCGTCATCACCTTGCGCTCCGCGTCGCTGTGGTTGGGCGGCGCGCTGTGGTAGGTCCACCCCAGGTGGAAGGAGACGTCCCCGAGCTCGAAGGGCTCCGAGGTGCGCGGGTAGCCCCCCTCGGCGAGGGCGCGATCGCAGCGCGCCTCGCTCTCGTCCGAGATCTCGAGCTCGCGGCCTGCCTCCAGGCGGTGGCTCCCGCTGGCGAAGGTGAGGGGACCCATGTCCTCGGGTACGTCCACCAGGGGGATCCAGGCGGTGATGCAGCGGTCACTGGCCAGGGGCCAGTAGTACTGGTCCACGTGCCACGGTGTGTGTCCTCCCTCTCCATCGGAGGGGAGCTTGAAGAGGGCCTGATCGTGGTAGAGGCGGATGGTGGGCACCCGGAGCAGCGCGGCGGCCACCGAGGCGAGCCGCCGGGAGAAGACCAGCAGCCGGGCGTCGGGGGAGAACCGGTGCAGGTCGCCGACCTGGATGAAGGCCCGGTCGTAGGTGGACTTCTCGTCCCAGGGGACCTCGGCGTTCGGGTCGCTGCGGTGGACCGCCGCCGAGAGGCCCGGCTCGAGGATCTCGAGCTCGAGGGGGTCGAGCAGCCTGCGGAGGGTGACGTGGCCGTCTCGCTCGAACTGCGCCACGACCTCCTCGGTCGGCTCATGGGGGAAGTTCAGGTCCATGGGGCCCCAGGCTAGCAGCCGCCGTCCGAGCCCGTCACGGGGCGCGCCGGTCCAACGCCCGCCGGGCTGGCCGACTCCCGACCCGTACCGGCGATGGTGGTTGCAACGGGCGGGGGCGCCGTGCGATCTTCGACTGGACGATGCTGGTTGAACTCACGCTGCAGGACCTCGCGCTCTTCGAACGGGCGGCGCTGGAATTCGGGACGGGGCTGAACGCGGTGACGGGGGAGACCGGCGCGGGCAAGAGCCTGCTCGTGGACGCCCTCGAGCTGCTCCTTGGCCGCAGGGCCCGGGCCTCCATGGTGCGCAAGGGCGCCGATCGCGCCCGGGTCGAGGGGCGCTTCGTGCTGCCCCTCGACGGCTATGGCGAGCTCGTCGGCCGCTGGTTGGCCGAGCACCTGCCCGAGGCGCTGGAGGAGCGGGAACAGGAGGACGAGCTCGAGCTGATCCTGACCCGGACCATCGGACGGGATGGGCGCACGCGTGCCCACGTCAACCACCGGCCGGTGACCCAGAAGCTCCTGCGGGGCCTCGCCGGGCAGCTGGTGGAGATCCACGGGCAGAACGAGCATCAGCGGCTCTTCGAACCGGCGGAGCAGTTGCGGCTCGTGGACGCCTTCGGCGGGCTGCAGGACACCCTCGAGGGTTACCGGGAGCGGCGCCGCCGATGGCTCGAGCTGGTGACGCGCCTGCAGGACCTGGAGGCGGGGGAGTCCGAGCGACTCCAGCGCCTGGACCTCGTGCGCTTCCAGGTGGGCGAGCTCGAGGAGGCGAACCCCTCCGCCTTGGAGGCGGAGAACCTCCGCGCCGAGCGGAGCGTGCTCCGACACGCCTCCGAGCTCGGCACCGAGCTCGGATCGGCGCTCCACGGACTCTCGGAGGCCGACGACAGCGCCCTGGATCTGCTGCGGCGAGCTGAGCGCACGGTGACGGACTGGTCCGGTCGGGTACCCGACCTCGAGGAGCCCGCCGCGGGCTTCCGCGAGGCCGCCCTGCAGCTGGAGGAGGCGTGTCGCTCCCTTGGGGGCTTCCTCGATGGCGTCGACGCCGACCCGGCACGTCTGCAGCACGTGGAGGACCGGTTGGGTCTCCTCGAGCGCCTCGAGCGCAAGTACGGCACCGACGTCGCGGGTCTGGAGGAGCGGCTCCACGCCCTGCGGGACGAGCTCGACCTGATGGCGAACGGGTCGGTGGACCGGGAGGCCCTCGAGGCCGAGGTCGCGGCCGCGCGGGAGGGTCTCGCAGAGTCGGCGCGGCGGCTGACCGAGGCTCGCGGTGGCCTGGGCCCCAAGCTGCAGAAGTCGGTCGAGGAGGGGCTCGCTGACCTGGGTCTCGAGCGCGCGCGGTTCTCCATGGCCCTCGTGCCGCTCGCGGACGGGGCCGACACGGACCTCGAGACGGATCGCCGTCGCTTCGGCGCCAGCGGCGCGGAGGGCGTCGAGCTCCTGCTGGCAGCCAACCCGGGGGAGGACCCCCAGCCCCTGCGCGCGGTGGCGTCCGGGGGCGAGGCGGCGAGGATCTTCCTCGCCCTGCGAGGCGCCCTGGCGGTTCGTCGCTCGACGCCCACCCTCATCTTCGACGAGGTGGACGCCGGCGTCGGCGGCCGGCTCGGGCCCAAGGTCGCGGGCAACCTCGAGCGCCTGGGGGAGCACCACCAGGTGCTCTGTGTCACGCACCTCCCGGCGATCGCGGCCAGGGCGACCCGGCACCTCCAGGTCTCCAAGGAGGTGGAAGGCGGGCGGACGCGGACTCGGATCCAGTGGCTCTCCGGCGAGGGGCGGGTGGCCGAGATCGCGGACATGATCGCGGGCGGCGCCGCGGAGCCCACCGCCTTGGCGGAGGCTCAGCGCCTGCTCGCGGACTGAGCGAGGCGGCGCCTTGGATCAGGAGCCCGGGGTGCCCAGCCCCGGGCCTCCCGGCCCCTCCCCAGGGGGCAAGACGGGAGCGGCGGGCTTCTCCGGGCCTGGCGCCCCCGGGGTCACGCTCCCGTCGCTAGGCTCTCGCGCCTCACCATGGCCATCGCCCGACCGCTCCGCTTCCAGCCGCACGCCGTGCCCAAGGTCTGGGGCGGCGGCGCGCTGCGCGACGTGCTCGCTCCGGACGACCTCGAGGGCGCCGCGTGGCCGGAGGCCGACCCGGTGGGCGAGGTGCTGCTGGTCAGCGACCAGGACCGCCACGCGTCGGTGGTGTCCGGCGGTCCTTTCGCGGGTCGCTCGCTGCGGGGGCTGATGCTCTCCGAACGCGAGGCGATGATGGGAGAGGTGCGGCTCGATGGAGAGGAGCAGTTCCCCCTCGTCCTCAAGCTCGTGGAGGCCCGGACGAACCTCTCGCTCCAGGTCCACCCGGACGAGACCGCGGCGCGCAAGCTGGGCGTGCAGCCCAAGAGCGAGTGCTGGTACCTCCTCGAGGCCGACCCCGGGGCGGAGGTCTTCCTGGGCCTCGCGCCCGGGGTGGACGCGACCGCGTTCGCGGCCGGAGCCCCGACGCCGGACGTGGTCGACCTGCTCGGGCGCTACCCCGTGCGCGCGGGGGATGGCGTCGACGTGGCGCCCGGGGTCGTGCATGGCATGGGGGCCGGGCTCGTGCTGGCCGAGGTCCAGCTCAACTCGACGACGACCTACCGGATCTACGACTGGGACCGGGTCGGCCTCGACGGCCAGCCCCGGGCGACCCACCTGGACGAGGCCCTTCGTTCCATCGACTTCGAGGCCGCCCCGAAGGCCCCGGGGCCCCTGCGGTTCGAGGGCTCAGGGGAGGAGGACTCGGTCAACCAGATCGCCCCTCTCCGCAGGGGAGAGCGCTTCGAAGTGGACATTCTCGACGTTCACGGGCCGGAAGAGATGGCATCTCCAGGACGCCCGACGGCGATCCTCGTACTCTCTGGGGCGGGGCGCCTCGAGGTCGACGGAGTCGACGACGAGGCCTTCCCCCTCACTCGTGGGGGCACATGGGTGCTCCCCGCCGACCTCCCCAGCGCGCGCATCGTCGACGCGGACGGGGAGCTCCGGGTCCTCCGGGCCCGACCCACCATCAGGAACTGACCGCCGTGAGGCAGGACAGCTAGACATGAGAAGAGCCAGAAGGACCCGTCGTGGTTCGGGCGCCAGAGGCGGCCGACCGAAGCTGAAGCAGGTGGGAGGAAAGCGGCTCCCCGCCCGCTCGTCCTCGGCCAGGGACGCCAAGCGCGACGCCGAGATGGTGCGCCTGAACAAGTTCCTCGCGGACAACGGGGTCGCCTCCCGTCGGCGGAGCGACGAGCTGATCCTCGGGGGGAAGGTGCTCGTGGACGGGGACGTGGTCACCGAGCTTGGCACCAAGATCGACCCTCGGACCCAGGTGGTGGACGTGGACGGCGTGATCCTCAAGTCGGATCCCCGCGAGCGTCGCTACTACATCCTCCACAAGCCGGCGGGGGTGGTCTGCACCAACGAGGTGCGCGAGACGCGTCCGCGCGCGATCGACCTCATCACGGACCCGAAGAAGGGGCGGATCTTCACCGTGGGCCGGCTCGACGAGGAGTCCAAGGGGCTGCTGCTGCTGACCAGCGACGGCGAGTTTGCCGAGCGCATCGCCCACCCGCGCTACGGCGTGCCGAAGACCTACCTGGTGCGGGTCCCCGGCCAGATCACCGACGAGGCCGTGCAGAAGATCCGCGAGGGCGTCTACCTCTCCGAGGGGCGCACCGCTGGCGCGCGGGTGGTCGTCAAGCGCCGCACAGCCAACGGCTCCATCCTCGAGGTGACGATCCAGGAAGGCCGTAACCGCGAGGTGCGCCGGATCTTCGTCCGCGTGGGGTACAAGGTGACCTCGCTCACCCGTACCCAGATCGGACCCCTCGACATTCGCGGCCTGCGTGAGGGCAAGTGGCGCGCCCTGAGCCGCGAGGAGGTCGAGGCGCTGCTCGCAGAGCACGAGTCGATCGAGGCCGGCGGAGCGCCCGAGGGCCTGCCCAGGAACAACGTCCGGCGTACGTCGGGCGGATCCGGCTCCCGCGGCGGCAGCCGCGCCTCCCGTGGGGCCGGCTCCTCCCGGGGTGCTCGCCGGAGCGGCTCCGCCCGAGGTGGGCGACGACGGGGCGGCCGCCGCCGTCGCTGAGACCCGAGACCATCCATGACCGAGACTCTCCCCACCTATTGCGGCGCGACCGTTCACGAGCGAAGGCTCGACAACGGGATGCGCGTTCTGATCGCCGAGCGGCACCTCGATCCCGTGGTGGCCGTCATGGTCTGGTATGGCGTGGGGGCGCGGCATGAGACGGGCCCGGAGGCGGGCGTCAGCCACTTCCTCGAGCACATGATGTTCAAGGGCACCGCCGCCCACGGCAAGGGCGCCATCGACCTCGAGACGACGGTGCTCGGCGGCAGCAACAACGCCTTCACCACCCCGGACCACACCGCGTACTGGTTCGAGTTCGCGTCCGATCGCTGGGAGCGGGCGCTCGACCTGGAGGCGGACCGCATGCAGGGGCTCCTCCTGGACCCCGAGGAGTTCGCGGCCGAGAAGCAGGTGGTGCTCGAGGAGCTCTCCATGGGCCTCGACGATCCCTGGCGCTCGCTCAGCCGGAGGGTGTCCGAGGCACTCTTCGGGGAGCACCCTTACGCGCGGCCCGTCATCGGGTACCGCGAGACGCTGGAGCCCATGACCGCCGAGGACATGCGCTCCTATTACCTGCGCCACTACCGCCCGGGAAACGCCACCCTCGTGGTGGCGGGGGACGTGGAGCCTGAGGCGGCGCTGGCGGCGGTCGCGGCTCGCTTCGGCGGGATCGAGGATCGACCCGCGGACGCCACCGTGGAGGATCCCGCGCTGCAGATCGAGCTCGAGGGTGAGGTGCGGATCGAGACCACCTGGGACGACAACGCCTCTCGCCTGATCGTCGCCTACGCCGGCGGCGCCTTCGGCTCGGACGAGGACTTCACCATGGACGTGGTGGTCTCTGTGCTCACGAGCGGCAAGCTCTCGCGGCTCTATCGCCGCCTGGTCATCGACGAGGGGCTCGCCACCAGCGTCTCGGCGAACAACGATGCCCGCGCCCGCGGCGGCGCGTTCTGGATCTACGCCGAGGCCGTCCACGGGGCCGACACGGAGCGCCTGGAGGCGGCGATCCACGAGGAGGTGGCCCGGCTCGTCGACGAGCCCGTCGGGGAGGGGGAGATGACCCGGGCGCAGAAGCTCCTCGCCGCCAGCGAGGCCTTCGACTCCGAGACGGTCACCGACGTCGCCGAGACCCTGGGGGAGTACGCGACCGACCTCCGCTGGCAGGACGCCCTCGCGGTCGAGGCCCGTCGGGCCTCGGTGGACGCGGCATCGCTGCAGGCGACCTGCGGGCGGCTCCTCCGCCCCGACCGCCGGGTGGTCGCCTGGTCCCGCCCCGAGCCCTCGGAGGTGAACGCGTGAGCGCTGATTCCAGCAGGGAGGCACCCCGCATCGAGGTGGAGCGGGAGCGGTTCGAGCTCTCCTGCGGGGCCACGCTCCTGGTCCACCGTCGGCCCTCGTCGGCGGTCACCGCGGTCCGCGTCCACGTGCGCGGCGGCCCCGGGCTCGACCCGGCCGGCAAGGAGGGCGTGGTCCACCTCACCGGCGCCTTCGCGGATCAGGGCACCGGCGGGCGCACCGACCAGGACATCGCGGCCCTGCTCGAGCCCGAGGGTGGCGGGGTGAGCGGCGACGCCATGGGCCTCTCCGGCGCGGTCGCCGGGACGGCCTGGCGGGTCCTGATGGACGTGCTGGGGGAGCTCGTCTCCGACGCGGCATATCCCGACGCGCTGATCGAGCGACAGCTCGAGCGGATGAAGACGCGGCTCGAGGTCGAGGCGGACGACCCGCGGGCCCAGGGCGGCATCCTGTTCAAGCGCCTCGTCTATGGCGAGGAGCACTTCCTCGGGCGCAACACCTACGGCGACCTCGAGAGCGTCTCGAGGATCACCGCGGCGGACCTCCGCGCCCATCGATCCTCGAACTGGTGTGGCTCGCGGCTGGTGATCGCCGTCGTCGGCGACGTGGATCCCGCCGAGGTCAGGGACCACGCGGAGCGCGCCTTCCAGGGGGTGCCCGTGGGCGCGCCCCACCAGCGGACCGAGCCCTCGTTCCCGCCCATCGAGCGCCGGACAGCGGCGTTCGAGCGGGATCGCCAGCAGGTCCACGTGCACCTCGGGCACCTGGGCATCCGGCGCGCTCACCCCGACTACGTCCCCCTGGCGGTGATGGACCACGTGCTCGGGACCGGGCCGGGCTTCACGAACCGGATCACCCAGGTCCTCCGGGACCAGCTGGGCCTCGCCTACTCCGTGCACGCCGACATCCACGGAACGGCGGGCAAGCTCCCGGGGATGTTCCGCGCCTACATCGGCACGAGCCCCGAGCACGTGCGCACCGCCGTGGACGGCTTCGTGACCGAGATGCGGCGCATCGGCGAGGAGCCGGTCCCGGAGGAGGAGCTCTCGGTGGCGAAGAGCTACCTCGTCGGCTCCTTCGCCATGGGCTTCGAGCGAGCCGCCCGGCGCGCCCAGTACCTGGTGAGCGCGGAGATCCACGGGTTCCCCGAGGACCACCTCGAGCGCCTGCCGGCGGAGTTCGCCGCCGTGACGGTCGAGGATGTGCTGCGGGTGGCCGGCGAGCACCTCCACCCTGACGCCTGCGCCATCGCGGTCTCCGGCCCTGCCGTCGCACTCTAGACCACCGGGTCACCCGCTGACGGGCCCAGCCTCAGCGGGACTCGCTCCCGGGGTCTATCCTCACACCAAGTCGTTTCTCCTCTCTGCCCGTTTCTTTGCCATGCGCCTCCCCGTCCTTCTCGCCTTCGCCCTCTGCACCGGCGCCTCCGCCCAGGTCGCCTCGGAGGACTTCGGCGTCACCAACACCGATGACTGGGGGATCGAGTTCGACCCCAACCTCGTGGGCGTCCACATGGGGACGGGCGGGAACCCCGGGGGGCGGATCGAGGTCACGGTCCAGAGCTCCAGCTCACAGCTGCCCGCGGCGATGATCGTCCCCGGGGCAGCCAACCACCCGTGGAAGGGGGACTTCCGCGGGCTGGGCGTGACCTCCTTCAGCTTCGATCGCCAGGTCGAGGTCGGTTCGTCGAACTTCGGCACGCGCCCGTTCTTCGTGATCGCCAACGACGGCGGCACCCGCACCGACTTCAGCGACGACGCCTGGGCCTTCGTGTTCACCGGCGACGTCTTCCAGTTCGGCTTCTCGCCCTGGCTCACGGTCTCGACGCCGATCCCCAGCGCCTCGGCCACCACCCCCGCCGGCTGGGACCTCGCGGCCCTGCCGGGCAGCCCCTTGGGCGGCCTCTCGGGTGACGCGCTTTGGAACGCCATCATCCAGGACGTCGACTACATCGGCATCGCCATGGACCGGCCCTTCGGCGGCGCGTTCTGGTTCGGCAACCACATCATCAGCCTCGACAACCTTGTCCTGGAGGGGAACGGGACCCTGGGGACCCGCTACTGCAGCCCCGGCGTGAACAACTCCACCGGTGCGCCGAGCAGCATCGAGCTCACGGGGAGCGCCAACGTCTCCCAGAACAACCTGTCCCTGGTGGCGAGCGATCTGCCCCTGAACGCCTTCGGCTTCTTCCTCACCAGCCAGGCCCAGGGCTTCGTCGCCGGCCCCGGTGGCAGCGACGGGAACCTGTGCCTCGGCGGATCCATCGGCCGCTACGTGGGGCCTGGCCAGATCGTCAACTCCGGGGCCGCCGGCTCGTTCACGCTCGCCCTGGACCTGACCCAGACGCCGACGCCCACCGGGCTGGTCGCCATCGCCGCCGGGGAGACCTGGAACTTCCAGGCCTGGCACCGCGACGCGCTCGGCGGGGTGGCCACGTCCAACTTCACCG
>CAZEFP010000087.1:0-9458 GCA_964511565.1 uncultured Planctomycetaceae bacterium | reverse complement strand
TGGAGAACGGACAGTGGCGCATCTACGTGATGCGCAGCACGCCCGACGCCCTGATCCCGGCCAAGCCCACCCAGGTGCTTCGGTTCGAGGGGGCGGAGCTCCGGGCGACGGTCGCGGACGTGGACGGCGACGGGCGCCCCGACCTCGCCCTGCGGCGCTTCGAGATGCCCAGCATGATCGAGACGGTCACCGGGCTCGAGTTCAAGTACTCCTACCTGCTCTACCTCGGGACCAAGCGCGGGACCTTCGACCGCCGCCCGGCCCTGAAGAGCGAGCGCACCTTCGACGAGAACTCCATCCGCGAGATCATCGCGAACCGCGACCTCTCCATGGACTGCAGCGGGGACGGGGTCGCGGACCTCGTGGAGGTCGACCTGAAGGGCCGCCTCGGGGTCCGCCGCCTGCGCAAGACCTCGTCGCTCTTCGGCGGCGACAGCTGGCAGATCGACGAGGGGTACTGGAAGCAGTACGCCGCCCGGGGCTCCGTGCAGTCCCTCACCGTCATGGACCTGAACGGCGACGGCATCGGCGACATCGTGAGCGCCGCGGACTCCGTCCTGACCGTCTACCTCTCCCAGCAACGATGACGCTCAAGAGCCTCACCACCGGACTCGTCGCGCTCCTCGCCGCGATCAGCGGCGTCGCCCACGCGGCGCCCCTTCCCCCGCTCGCGAGCGACCACGCTCGTCAGGACGGGGACTTCGTGGAGACCCGGCTCGCCGTGCCGAAGAAGGGTGGGCTCCTCGCCCTCCGGGACCTGACCGGCGACGGTCGGATCGAGCTGCTCTCCGTGACCCCGGCGGGCATCCTCGCACGACCCCTGGACGCCGGAGGCGAGTACGCCGCCGCGGGAGCGCTCCTCCAGTGGCCCGCGGGCAGCACGGGCTGGGACCTCGCCGACCTCGACGGCGACGGGCGAGTGGAGGTCCTGATGGTTTCCGACGGCAAGACCCTGGTGCGGCGGTCCCTCACGCCGGCGGGTACCTGGTCCGAGCCCGAGGTGGTGCTGGAGACGGGCATGTACCTGCCCGCGGCGACGGTGCGCGTCCCGTTCACCCGGGACCTCGACGAGGACGGTCGGCTCGACCTCGTCCTCCCCGGCCCCGGCCGCTTCCACATGCGCCTCAACCGGGGCCTCGATGGCTCGGGCAAGCTCGCCTGGTCCGACCCGATCGAGGTCGAGTACGAGCCCGAGATCGACTACCGGACGGGCGACCCCGACCGCCTCTCGTCCACGTTCTCCCAGCGGGTGCGCGTCCCCTGGTTCAGCATGGACGACATCGACGGGGACGGGCAGCTGGACCTGGTGTCCGAGACCTCGGAGCGGGTCGCCTTCCACCTCGCGAAGCCCGAGATCGAGGCCCGACCGACCTGGAGCCTGGACCTCTCCGAGCTGCGGAGCGCGCCGTCGGCCAGCGACCTCGACCTCGACAACCTGCTGGGCGCGGTCAGCGGCCTCGCCCAGTGGCGCGCGGTCGACCTCGACGGCGAGGGGCCCCGGGACCTCATCGTGAGCTCCGAGGGAACCTTCAAGGTCTACCGCGGCGCGACCCTCGCGGGCCCCACCCGGGCACCGGACCAGGTCCTCAAGGCCTCGGGGAACGTCCTCTACTTCTTCGTGCGAGACGTGCTCGGAGACGAGGCGCCGGACCTGCAGATCGTGCGCGGCGAGCGCATCTCGCTGGCGCAGCTCGTGAAATTCCTCGTGGTCCCCGGCAAGCTGGACTTCGACGTCTTCACCTACGAGAACAAGGGGGGCACCTTCGACCGGCGCCCCACCCGCCGGACCACCCTCGCGCTACGGATCCCCCGCATCTTCAAGCTCATGAACGAGTTCGAGGAGGTCTCCGAGCAGCTCGAGGCCCAGTGGGACATCCCAGCCCGCCGCATCGACTGGGATGGTGACGGCGAGGCGAACGACATCGTGGACGTGGTCGACGATCAGCTGATGATCTTCCCCAACTGCGCCCCCGCCCAGCAGCGCTTCGAGGACCTCTCCGTCGAGGACGGTGTCGACGGCATCATCGAGAAGGTGGTGCTCAACGACCTCGACCGCCTCGGGGACGGCGAGGAGAGCGTCATCGACCTCGGCGAGCTCGACCGCTTCGCCGTGGCGCCCGGGAAGGGCCTGCGGGACGCGACCGCCGGGGTGGAGCCCGTGGCCAGCTTCCCCACCTGGCCCGGCAAGGACGACCGCGGCGTCCGCGCCCGCGACCTCGACGGCGACGGCCGCCTCGACCTGATCACCGTGGTGGACGGACCGGAAGGGCTGCAGGTCCAGTTCCTGGTCCGGCGCTGAGCCTCGCTCCCGCGACCCCCACCTCGCCGCGCTCAGACCTCGAAGCGCTTGAAGGCCAGGAGGTGCCCGCCGGCGTGGTGCGCGACCCCGGTGTCGCCCGGCGCGAGGCGGCTCGCGAGCGCCTCCGGGACCTCGAGGTGGCTCCGAGACCCGCCCTCGTCCTCGAGGATGACCCGGCGGACCGTGCTCAGGTGCTCCCCGCGCCCCGTGGTCTCGCTCCGCACGTCACGAATCTCCGCGACCTGCGCCTTCGAGGGCGAGGACGCGAGCTCGACCGTCTTCGCCCCTTTACCGAGGGCCTTCACCACGAGCACGATGACCATCACGGCGGGCACGAGGGAGAAGAGCCCCGGGGCGCCTGCCCCGGACGCGGTGGACGCGATGAACCCTGCCACCACCACCGCGAACCCAATGGGGATCAGCCCGAGGCCTTGCCGGGTGGCAAGCGGCGCGGTGGAGACCTGCCGCCCCAGCTCTGCCTGAACCTCCGGCCGCCCCAGGAGGACCTCAAGGCGCGCCTGGCGCCCGTCCGCCGCGCTCACCGCCGGAGGGGCCGCTGGCTCGGGGAAGCGCGCCCCGCAGTAGGCGCAGAACCGATCCTCCTCGGTCCGCGCCGCGGCGCCGCACTCGCTGCACTTCGTGGACATCGTCATCTGGAGGACGATACGCCCGACGCCGTGGACGATTCACGGGAAACAGGGTCTTGGCCCAGCGCGCCCCGGCGCCCCTTGGGCCGCAGCTGGTGGGCCAGGTAGGCGGCGGCCCACACGAGGGAGGAGATGCCGTGGGCCCAGGCCCAGAGCGTGCGGCTCGCCTCGGATTCGGCGACCTGCAAGAGCACCCCGGTCACGACCATGGGAGCGAACAGGAGCGCGAGCCCGAGCCCCGTGGCCCGGCGGGCCCAGGGCCGAAAGAGCCTCGGCGCCACGTGCCCGCTCCAGATGAGCCCCACGGCGAACACCAGTAGCGGGGCGGTGAGCAGGTGCAGGTTCCGCAGGCTCGGCTCCCACGGGTGGACCCCGCTCCACTCCATGGCCAGCACCGGGTCCTCGGGCTCGGGGCCCAGGTCGTGCACATAGCGCAGGTACGCCCAGATCGCGCCGCTCCCGATGACCAGGAACGACGCGATATGGAGGAGTCGTGCGCAGGAGCGCGTCACGCGAGCACCGTGTTCATGGGGCCCCGGAGGTCAGGGAAGCGAGGGCGGCAGAGCCTCGGTCTTCTCGCCCGCCTTCGCGCGCCCCACCTTGGCGCCGAGCACCTCGTGGAGCGCGAGGGCCCTCCGACAGGCGTTCGCCACGGCGCGGCAGGTGAGGGTCGCACCGGTCGTCCCGTCGAGCCCCCGCCCCAACGTGAGGGGTCTGCCCTGCCCGCGCCCTTTGAGCGAGTCGTAGAAGGCGTCCTGGGCGAGGTACTCCGGCGGCTCCGCGAAGGCCACGGTGTCGACGCACCGAAGATCGCCGTCGGGCTCGACCGCCACCATCAGCGTCTCGCGCTTGGAGCGCACGACGTGGGAGTCGAAGAAGGCCGTGCCGACGACCTCGCCCTTGCGGCGGGCGACGTACGCGAAGGTGGTCTTCTTGCGGAACTTCTTCTGGTCGGCGAGCTCGTTGACCTTGGCCCGCTCGGGGTCCCCGAGGCGACAGACCACGCGCTCGATGGTGCAGCCGGGGAACGCCCTCTCGAGCGCTTGCTCGATCACCTCGCTCCCCCCCCGACTCCAGGCGGAGTCGAAGGAGAGGGCGATGGCCGTGAAGACGAGTGGAATCAGGGTTCGGAGGCGCAGCATGGCGGAATCAGAAGGCGTAGCCGATCAGGAAGCGGTACACGTCGTCGCCCTCGTCGAGCATCGTGTAGTCGGTCTTGAGGACCACCTGGTCCAGGGGGCGGTAGTTCAGGCCCACGGTCGTGTACTTGTCGACCTTCCCGCCCGAGGCCGAGAACCCGGTGGCCATCTTGGCCTGGGTGTCGAGGTCCTCGTATCGCACGAAGGCGTCGAGGCTTTGGCCCGCGGGCGCGTCGATGACCGAGAAGAGGTCGTAGCCGGCCTCGAGGTACCAACCGCGCATCTGCTCCGCGAGGTTCTCTCCGGTCCGGGTGTTGAAGGCGGCGGTGTCGTCGATGTCCGAGGACGCGTAGAGCCCCCGGACGGTCCACGGCCCCTCGTTCCACTCACCGTGGAGGTCCCAGATCGTGGTGCCCAGGTCCTCCGGCGTGTTGACGCCCGAGTTCCCGTGGAAGATCGAGGCCCCCACCGTGACGCCAGGGATCGCGATGTAGTCGAGGCGGGCGGTCAGCGCCACCGTGTCGATCGAGGCGCGGTTCGCCTTCTGGCGCCCGCCGCGGACACCGCTGGCGTCGAACTCCTCGCCGTTGAGTCCGTTGATGGCGTACCCCGTCCAGGCGAAGTCACCCACCTGGCCGTAGCCACCGATGCCGGTGGAGCGCCAGGTCGAGGGGATGATGCGCTTCTCCGTCTCGGGCCGCGCCGAGGCGAGGAACGTGGTCGGCTCGTGGCGCTCGTTGATGAAGCCCAAGGGCACCAGGACCACGCCGCCGCGCAGGGCGGTGCTGTCGTTCAGCAGGTGGTCGAGGTACGCGAACTCGATCGAGACGCTGCCGGCGGAGTCCGTGGTCGCAGAGGAGGCACCCGTCGTCCCGTGCTCGATCTCGATCTCCGAGTTGAAGATCCAGTCGTCCGAGAAGCGGCTGCCGAAGTACATCACCCAGCGCAGGGCGTCGAAGTCGTCTCCGCTCTGGTTGCGGGTCACCTCCCCCAGGAACTCTCCGTAGCCGCCGAAGGAGAGGCCGTCGGCGGAGTACACCGCCGAGGCTCGGGGGGCCAGGTTGCGGCTGGCGAGCGCCTCCCAGGCCGCCTTCTTGTCGGGGTCGACGTCGGCGGCGACGTCCACCTCGACCTCGGCGTCGGCGAGGGCGTCCATGGCTGCCTCGAGCTCCGCGGAGATCCGGTCGCGGTCGGCCTCGAGGGCCCGCAGGCGGGCTTCGATGTCGTCAGCGGCAGGCTGTTGGTTCGCCTGGGCGGCGGGGACGAGGGCGGCGAGGAGGGCGAGCGAGAGCAAGGTGAACGGTCGTCTTTCGGAGAGCCGGCAGGCGAGCGTCGGGAAGGGACGCTTGGCGATGGCGCAGACCTCAACTGAGAACCATTCTCAGCACAAGCGCATTTGAGACTCATTCGCAAAGAAGGTCAAAAAACCGCACTCCTGGCCCTGCCACGGGGCTTCCAGAGGACGCTCAGCGCTGAATGGGGCGCAGCTGGATGTCCCGGAACTCGATCACGGCCCCCTCCGACTGGAGGCAGATGGGCCCGGAGACCTCCTCGCACCAGTCGGCGGTGTTCTGCAGCACGCCGTTCACGCGCAGCTCGACCCGCGGACCGTCCACCAGGATCTCGTAGCGGTTCCACTCTCCGACCGGGCGCTCCGACGAGGGTGCCCGCCGGCGGGTGTTCCGGCCCCGAAGCCGTGTGGGGTCGGTGCGCATCCCGAAGGCGTCGATGTTCCAGAAGTCCCCGGCGTTGCGGTGCTGCAGCTGCGCCTCGATCGACCGTGGCCAGACCTTGTCCTCACCGGTCATGCGCAGGAGCACTCCTGAGTTCCCCGGGCCGCTCGCGGGGTCGAAGCGCCACTCCAGCGTGAGCAGGTAGCTCTCGAAGCTGTCCCGCGTCTTCAGGTAACCCGCCGGCCTCCCCTCGCAGCGGATGACACCGTCCCGCACTGACCACACGTCGTCGAAGGCGACGGACGCGTCGGAGAGGTGATACGTCCAGCGGTCGAGCCCTCCCCCATCGAACAGGACCACCGGGTCACCGAGCTCGGGAGCAGCGCCGTGGTCCTCCCCGAGGAAGGCGACGAGGTCGGCCAGCTCCTGGGCCGAGAGGTCCGAGGCGAGCCCCTGCGGCATCGTCGAGACCGACTGCTTGGTGCGCTGCTTGATCTCGTCCCGGCTGAAGGTCACCCGCTCCCCGTCCGTCTCGAGCAGCGCCACGGTGGCGCCGTCCGCAAGCAGGAAGCCCGAGTGCAGGAGCCCGTCCTCGGTCTCGAGCAGGTACGTGTCGTAGCCAAAGGCGATGGAAGCGCTCGGGTTCAGGATCGCGTCGAAGAGCGCCTCCCCCGTGAGCTTCTTGCGGATCTGGGTGAGCTCGGGGCCCAGGTCGATGCCGACGCGCACGTCGCCGAGCTGGAACGCGTGGCACGTCACGCACCGCGCGCGCTCCTCGTCCAGGAAGACCTCGCGGCCCCGCGCCGGGTCCCCGTCGAGGGCCATCAGCTCACCGATCGAGGGGATCGCCGCCCCCTCCATGCCGGGCCGCTCGAAGTGCTCGCTGGCCAGCGCCCGGATCGCGAGCTGGTCGCTGCCGTGGAGCAGGGCCGCGACGTCAGGGACCACGGCGGGGTCCAGCTCCCCGTCGCGCTTGGCCTGGATCAGGAGCAGGGCGCCCTGCTCGTTGGAGGCCAACCGCTGCATGGCCGCCCGCCGGGTCTCCGCCGAGGCGTCCTCGGCCATGAACTCCGCGAGCCACTCGAGGACCGCCGCCGGCTCGTCCGCGCGCTCGATCCAGACCTCGAAGGTCACCGAGGTGTTCGAGCCGATGTTCTGGTCGGTGCCGCCCCGCTCGGGGCCGCAGCTCCCCAGGAGCCGCACGGCGCCCGCGGGGATCGCGAACGCGACCTCGCTGTGGGCGTGGGTGCCGATGCCACGCTCGTAGGTCACGTCGCCCACCTCGAGGGGGCCGCCCTGGGGGTCCCGGTCGGAGTTGACGCTGCCCCACTCGGCCTTGGCCTCCACCCAGCCGCTCGAGAGCGACACCTCGCGCCCGTCCGCCATCACCAGGCGCGGGTCGATCCACGCGGCCCAGTCGCAGGAGTTCCCGTCCCCGCCGTTGGTCACCACCAGCCACGCCATCGAGGCACGGTCGAGCTCCACGTCGAAGTCAACGGTGCCCTCGCGCATGACCTCGCTGGCCCAGGCCCGCTCCGCGTCGGCGAGGGTCCCCGTGGAGACGTTGAGGCCGTAGTCGCGCCAGTCGTTCCCGCTGCGATGCTCCACCCACCAGGCCGCGTAGCCGCGCAGGTCCTCCGGGCCCGCCACCGCCGCGACCGCCACGGCGTCCGCCGCGGCGCGTCCCGGGGCGAAGGCCAGGGCGTCGAGGGCGCGCCGGCGGGCGGCGACGTCGAGCTGCGGGCTCATGGCGCGGGCCGCGAGCCCGGCGACCGAGCTCGCAGGATGCAGGCGCCACGCCAGCGCCTCGAAGCGCGCGTCCCAGGCGAGGGGCGTCTCGGCGAAGGACGCAGAGAGCTCCGCGTAGGCGAGGTCGGGGTCCACCTCGAGCACCTGGACCAAGGCCTCCAGCAGCCAGGGGTCGGCGCCGTCCACTCGCGCGGCGGCCTCGAGGCAGAGGTCCAGCACGGGCCCCTCCAGCGCCGCTCCACGGAGGGCCTGCAGCACCCTGCGGAGCATCGCCGGCTCCATGTCGGGGATCGTCCCGTGGCCGAGGAGGGACGCCGCGGCGGAGGCGGGATCCGCCCGCAGCGCCGCCTCGAGCACGAACACGCTGGTCGGGGGCAGCGGGATCGCGGTCCCGGCCGCGCCGGCCGCCGGGGGCGGAGGGAGCTTCAGGAGCCCCTCCTCGGTCTCCATCGTGGTCAGGACCTGGGCGCAGCGGGCGGCGAAGCGCTCATCACCGCCGGAGCTCACCGCCGCCATGAGGAGCGCGGGCGCGGCCTCGGCCCCCATCATCACCAGGGCCTCACGGGCCAGCTCACGCACCGCCGGCGCCGGGGACTTCAGGGCCGCGAGGGCTCCGGCGAAGCGGCTGACGTCCACCGCCGGCGCCTTGACCTCGGCCCCCGCCGGGGCGATGCGCAGGATCCTCCCATAGGCCTCCCGGTCCCGGGCAGCGTGCCCACCGACGCCGGGGTCGTACCAGTCCGCCACGTAGACCTCGCCCGCCGGGCCGACCGCCACGTCGCTCGGACGGAACCACTGGCCCGTCTGGCCGGTCTCGTCCGCGCGCGGGCGGATCAGGAAGCCGGGGTCCAGCTCGATGCCCGCGCCCACCGCGCGGGGCCGGTGGGCGTAGACCACGCGGGCGCCGGCGTCGCAGTTGAGCACCGCGCCGTCGATCCAGCGGGACATGAGCTCGCCCTCGTACACGGCCACCCCCGTGGGCCCGCCGCCGCCGTTGATGGTGCCCGCCGGCAACACGCCAGGGTCGCCCTGGTGCCAGTGCGCCTCCTGGGTCGTGAGCCCCGGACGGCGGTCCGCCTGCCAGGAGCGGGAGCCGTCCGAGCTGAAGAAGCCGTAGTTGCCCCCCGGCATGACCCAGGCGGTCCGGCAGGAGCGGTTCCCATCGTCGTCGTTGTCCGCCGTGAACAGCTCCCCCATGGCGTTGACCGCCACCTCGTAGTTGTTCCGGAAGTTGTGGCCCATCACCTCGATGTCCGACCCGTCGTGGTTCATGCGCAGCACGAGCCCTCCGGTCCACACCCGGCCGTCATCGCTCACGAGACCCGGGCGGTTCTCCACCGAGCGCGGCCCGCCGCCGCGGTAGAGACTGCCCGACCGCAGCGACCAGCCGTCCGGACCCGTGACCATGTGCGGCCCCGCGTTGCCCACGGCCACGTAGAGCTTGCCGTCCACGTGCGGGACCACCGAGTGCAGCCCGTGGTCGTGGTCGAAGCCGCCGAACCCGGTGAGCACCACCTCGCGCCGGTCGGCGAGGTCATCCCCGTCAGTGTCCTCGTACACGTAGAGGTTGGGCGAGCAGGACACGTAGATGCGGTCCCCCACGACGGCGATCCCCAGCGGCGCGGTGAGGTCGGGGTCCTGGACGAAGACCTTGGAGTTGTCGCAGACCCCGTCGCCGTCGGTGTCCTCCAGGATCACCACCCGGTCACCCCCGTCGAAGTGCTTGCCGGGGTTACGTCCCCCCCACTGGCGGTAGTTCACCGCTTCCGTGACCCACAGGCGCCCGCGGGCGTCCACGTCCATGGCCGTCGGGTTGAAGAGCGACGGGGACTCCGCCCAGAGGGTCGCGTCCAGCCCCTCGGGCACCTCGAAGGAGCCCAGCAGCGAGTCGCCGGGGGAGGCGTCCTGCGCGAGGAGCGGCGCTGCGAGGAGGAGTCCGGCGGGGAGGATC
>CAZEFP010000086.1:0-9464 GCA_964511565.1 uncultured Planctomycetaceae bacterium | reverse complement strand
GCCGCCCCTGCCTCCTCATCGGAAGGGCCGCCGTTGGCTGCTGCCCCCAAGGACCAGAATGGGCGCCTCAGACTCCATGACTCCGACTCGACCCCTCCTCCTCCTCGGCGCCGCGGGCGCAATCCTGGTGGCTCTGCTGCTCCTCCGGGAGGAATCCACCTCCCTTCCGGACCCCCTCTCGCGCGCCCCTGAGGCCCCTGCGGTCTCGGGGGAGATGGGCTCGCTGCCCCCCGTCGAAGGCCTCGGTCGCCCCGAGTCCGAGGCGCCGGGGAGGGTCGAGGCCGGGACCCGCGCGCTCCGCCTCGTCGATGCCCACACGGGTCTCGCCCTTGCGGAGTGCGCGGTCCTCCCCGTCGGGCCTGACGGCGCGAATCCAGAGGCCGTCGACACGGCCGCCGACGGCGCGCTGTCCGTCCCCCGGGACACGGAGGAGCTCCGACCGGCCGACGGCTTTGCCTTCGCACCTGTCCGACTGGAGGGCGACGCCGCCAGCGACGGCACGCTGGAGGTCCGAGGGCAGTTCCGGATCTCCGCGAGCGGGCCCGGGTCAGGCGAGGCCCTCGTCGCCCTCGACCGCAGCCCGAAGGAGTGGCATCGGTTCCTCGAGGCCGACCGCCCCGAGGAAGGTACCGTCGGAGCCCTTCAACCCGGGGACGGAGCTTGGACCGTCTTCCCCACCCATTCGGCGCCCCTCGCGCTCGCGTCTCCGGGACATCGGGTCGTCCCGGGTCACCCGGCCTGGGTCGGATTCACCGAAGAGCTCGGCGGCGGCCGAGTGCGAGGCGGGCCCCCGAGCCAAGTTGGCCCCTCCCAGGTCTCCCGCCCCTTCACCGCCCGGCCGGGCGAGTCGCTGACCTTCACCACGGAGGTGGCCTTCCGGAAGGCCCTCGTCCAGTTCTTCACCTCGAGGGAGGAGTGGACCAGCGCCAGCGTGAGCCTCGTCTCCAATCAAGAGACGGAGCACTCCGTCATGAGACGTCGCTTCGCCACGACGGAGCTCGACCCCTCGACAAGGAGCGCGGAGTTCACGGACGTCCCTGAGGGCGACTACTTCCTCACCAGCTGGATCCAGCAGGGAGAGGTCCTGCACCTCTCCGCTCAGCCCATCAGCGTGGGCGCCGTGAACGGCTCCTACAGCGAGGAGGCGGGAACAGGGTCCTTCTCGCTCGCGTTCGACTGCGACGGGACCGGATGGCAGCTCCACTCGGTCCGAACCGGTGATCCGGAGCTGTTCGATTCCATGTTGATTCCGATCCGCCGGGACCTCGGTGGCATCTCCTCGCTCGCCGGACTCGTTGGCCCGGGGTGCTCCCTGGCCGTGGAGGGGCCCGACGGCGACATCATCATCCCCGACGACCTCGACCTCCGGTCCACAACGAGCCTGGACCGCTTCGAGGAGTAGCCCTCCCCTGGGCGAGGTCAATCAACCGCCATCCGCCCCGCAAGGCGCGCGCGCCGCGTGAGCGGGGGGGGCCTCGAGGAGAGGCTGGATGTCGAGGGTTCGAGTCCCTTCGGCCGCTCCGCTCGCGGTCCCCGGAGCAGGAGTGGGATTCGGAGCGGGCTCCGTACCGTCACGATTCCGCTGGGGGCTCTCAGCGGCGGTCAGTGACGGACCGGAGGGGAGTCAGCGCAGCGGTCGTCACTCCCTCCGGACCGTGGCCGGACCTCAAGCGGCTCGAGCCCGCCCATGGACTCGCGAGCAGCGAAGGTCGGTTGTTTCCCGGGAGTTTCGTGGCATGGGGTCCCTCCCTGAAGGTCCCCATCCCTGCGACGACCGAGGCGCGCCAGGGCTCCGCTCGTGACGCGAATGGAGCGTGTCGCCATTGGAGTGTGCGGGAGCGCTCATTCGCCCGAAGGGGGGTCACAGAATCCGACGAGCGGCTCTGATAGGGGAGCGCGATCCTGTGACCTCCCACAGGCCATGGGCTACCCGGCTGCGAATCGCCCATCCTCGAAGCCACACCACCATGCACCATCACGACGAGTCACCCCATCGAGTGAAGTCCTCCCTCACACGGCTCCCCTCCGCCAGACGCCGGATCGCGGCGGGGCTCATGCCTGCTGCGCTCATGCTCGCGCCAGCAGCGGCACAGTTCACCTCCTTCGCGGACCGCTCGAACCTCGGTATCGACGACGTGGAGATCACACCGGATGGGCGCCATGCCGTGGCGAGGACCACCGCAGCTGCAACGGAGACGTTGATCGTCGACCTGACCACGGGGCAGCTCGTCTACTCCACGAGCGCGTCCGCCCAGGTCCTTGGAGAGGGGCCCGCCAACGACGCCGTCGCCGTCACCGACGCCCGTGCGCTCACGCTGGGCTCCCGCGCGCAGCTGATCGACCTGACCACTCCGCTGCCCACCCTGATCACCGAGATCGACTTCGGGTTTCGAGCGCGCGACGTCGAGGTGACGCCGGATGGCCGCCTGGCGGTCGTCCGTGGGGGCTCGCGGTTCGGCGGCTCCGGGGCGAGCGGCACCTTCGTGGTCGACCTCGTGAACGGCGCCATCCTTCTCAACGCGCCCTCCGAGCCCCCGGGCATCAACGCGGAGCTCGGGAACGACCTGGTGGCTGTGACCATGGATCACGGGGTCACCCTCGCCATCGACCCCAACAGTGGAGACACCTCGGTCCTCGTGGTCGAGTTGAACCCCGCAGCCGGGGGCGGGCCGCGGATCGTGCTGGACACCCTCCCCATCGAGCAGCTGGCGGGCCGCCCCATGGACGTCGCGGTCTCACCAGACGGTCAGTTCGCCACGGTCCGGTCCGAGGACGAGGTGGTGCTCCTTCGGCTCGACGGCACGAATACGCGCATCGAGCGGCGCTTCTCGTCATTCCCTGGGCCGACGACACCCTTCCTGGAGACCTCGTTCGACACCGTGGTCATGACCGACAGCGTCTGGGCGACGATCACCCTCGGCGATCCGAACACGGCTGCGGGTTACCTGAACGTCCAGGATCACGCGGGAACGAACTGGTTCGCGCTGCTGAACGGTTCGCCTCGGGATCTGACGGTCACCCCGGACGGGCGCACGCTGCTCGTGCACACGGGGCGGCGCATCTACGAGTTCGACCTCGGGAACCTCCCCGCGGGCGGCGGCGGCCTCCCGGTCACCAACTCGCGGCCCTTCGCTGCCACCCACTCCGGGATCTACGCCGGCCTGGACTCCGTGGTCTGCACCGACGAGGTCGCGGCCGTCATCGCACCCTCGGGGGGGACGACTCGACTGCGGCTGTACGACCTCACCGCCGGGCCCGCCCCAACGCTGATCTACGCCGACCAGCTCGACGGCTGGCCGGTCGACGTCGACGTGACGCCGGACGGGGACTTCATCGCCGTCTCCTCCTGGAATGGGTTCCTCGTCGTGGACGTGCGGACGCTCCAGCCGCGTCTGGAGGTCGAGACCGGCCTCTCGGGCTGGTTCCCCTGGTGCGACGGCGTCGCCCTGCACCCGCAGCAGGCCGCGGCGTTCGGGCTCGGCACCGCGAACTGGGTGGGGTGGATCGACACCGTCGACCTCGTGTCGCGGGAGACGTTCAGCTGCGACTCCCTCGCCAACTCGACCGGGAGCACTGGCGAGCTCTTCGCGCTCGGCTCGACGCGGGTGAACGAGAACGACCTCGAGCTGCACGCCCGACGCCTCCCCCCTGGCTCGGCCGGTCTCTTCGTCCTCGGTGACGCCTCGCAGGCGTCGCCGTTCGGCGGCGGCGTCCTCTGCGTCGGCGGAGCCCTCATCCGACTGGGGGTCCAGGTGACGAGCGCCGCCGGTACAGCGACCGAGCTCGTCGACATCACGCAGCTGCCGCCGGTGGGTGGCGGCGTCGTGGCCGGGAGCACGTGGTATGCGCAGTTCGTTCACCGCGACCTGTCCCAATCGGGAGGGCTCAACCTCACCAACTCCAGCGCGCTGCTGTTCCAGTGAGAGGCAGCGCCGGGGCCGGTCCTCCCCTTCGACCACGATCGCTGGAGACCTACCGTTCGGCAGAGTGTCGGGTTTCGCTGGGGCTGTGAGGGCTGATTGCCTGAGCCTCAGGCGGCGGTCCGACCCCAACGGAGGCCTCTCACGGTGATGCTCACGAAGATCGACGGTCAATATCACCCCCACCCGGGCCCCGTCCCGGAGGGCTCCAGAGCGCTGCAGCGCGACGGGCACTACCTGCTCCGGGGCGCCCTCGGTGCCGATGAGGTGGAGGCGCTCGCCACCTCGGTCCGAGGGGTCTACCGGGACTTCGCCCCGGATGTCCGGGCCGGCAGGACCACGCCGGAGGACGCCGAGATGTATCGGTACGAGATGTTCAACCGCAGCGAGGAGGTGCAGCGCGCCGTGGCGAAGCGCGCGATCCTCGACATCCTCGAGCCCCTCCTCGGACCCGACTGCCACCTCGTCAACTGCACGGCCTTCCGCAATCCACCCGGGGACTACGTGGCCCCCCAGGGGATCTACTGGCACACCGATGGCGGCCCCCATGTTCCCCGCTTCGATGGGAGCCCGTGGCCGGAGCACATCCCCTACCCCGTGTTCGTCGTGGCCACGCACATCTATCTGCAGGACGTGAGCCTCGACGACGGCCCCAGCGCGGTGATCACAGGCAGCCACACCTCGGGCCGAACTCCTCCCCAGGAGACGCGCTTCGACCTCGACCTCGACTATCCGGGAGGGCACCGCGTGGTGCACCTGGCGCGCGCGGGGGACATCGGGTTCTTCGTCTCTGATGTCTGGCACCGCCGACTGCCCCCCACATCGAAGGCCAAGGGGAGGCTGTTCCTCCAGTCCAACTACGGCCGGCGAGAGATCGCCCAGCGGATCCGTCCGACCGAGGTCGTGAACCACGTGACCTCGGAGGCCCTCGCGCGCGCCGCGAGCCCGCGGGAACGACAGCTGCTGGGCGTCCACCCCCAGAGCTTCTACGACGGCTAGGTCCTCTCCAGGGCGACCTGCCGGGGCGGTCTCGTTTGCTACGGTGACGCCCATGAGCACCAGGCTCGATGCCACCGGCGGCAGCTCTGGCCCCGGAGGGCGCTCCGGGATGCCAGCCCCCGGTCCGGACCAGGTCCACGCCGGAGACGAACGAGGATCGAGGCTCCGTGCGGAGCTCCTCCTGCTCGGCGGGCTGGGGCTCATCGCGCTGGCCCAGCTCGGCCTCTCCCCCATCGTCACCATGGAGGGCATCGTCGGGGCCGGGGCGCGGCACATGCTGAGGGAGGGAGGCTGGGCGGTCCCCCACCTCTACGGAGAGCTCTACACCTTCAAGCCGCCGCTGGCCTACTGGCTCGCGGCCGCGAGCTTCCACCTGCTCGGTGAGACCGTCCTGGCCCTTCGCCTCCCATTCGCGCTCGCCGCCGTCCTCGGGCCGTGGCTCGTCGCCCGGGTCCTCGCCCCCGCGGTCGGGTTCACGCGGGCCGCGTGGGCCGCCTTCGCCGGCGCCAGCGGCGTCCTCGTGGTCCAGAAGGTCCGAATCGCCGAGTTCGACGGGCTGCTGGCCGCGGCCCTCGGCGTGGCCATCGTCGCCTCGGCGGTCCAGCTCTCGCGACCCGCCGCGAGCGTCGGGCTGTGGCCGCTGGCCAGCGCAGGGTTCACGGTCGCCTTCCTGACCAAGGGCGCCCCCGCCGTGGGGTTCTTCGTCCCTGGCCTCATCGCAGCTGCGTGGAGCGCCGGACGGCTCCGGCGCCTCGTGGAACCGATGGCCGTTCTGTCATGGGCGCTCTCCATCACCATCATCGGCGCGTGGGCTCTCATGGCCTGGCAGGGGGCAGGGGCCGCTGCGTTCGCGCAGCCCCTGGCCGAGGGCGGCGAGCGCGCCGTGGCGTGGTCCCTGGAGCGGTTGCTGGCCGCGCTGACCGCGCCCCTCGCCGTACTCCTCCTGTTCGCCCCGTGGTCCCTGGCCCTACCCCTGGTTCGAGTCCAGGGGAACCGCGAGGAGCGCGCGCTGCGCCGGGCGCTCCTCGCCTTCGTGATCGCGGGCACGGTGGTCTTCATGCTGGTCCCCCGCACGAGCCTGCGCTACCTGCTCCCCCTCGCCACCCCCGTCGGCGCGCTGGTCGCCCTGCAGCTCACCGGACCGACCGCAGGGCGGGTTCGGGTGCGGTGGTTGGGTCTCCTGCCGCCGCTCTCCGCGGGCCTTGGGCTCGCGGCCGCGCTCGGAGCCTTCGGAACGGAGCTCTCCGCTCCGGTGCGAGCGCTGGTCGCCCTCCTGAGCCTCCCCGCCCTCGGCCTCTCCGTGCGCGCCATTCGCGAGCGGCGGTGGATCTCCAGAGGCACCGTGGGCGCCGCGACCCTCGCGAGCTGCGCCCTCGCTCTCTTCGGCGCGGTCGCCTTCGGGACGGATCTTCGGCGGGCAGAGCGTCGCTCCATGGACGCCGCCGCCCGGGAGCTCTCCCCCTTCCTCGCGGAGGGTGAGGTGATGCACGTGGACTGGTTCGACACCCACTCCAACCTCCACTTCCTGCTCGACCGCCCCTGGAGGAGATTCAAGATGCACGGGGCCTGGCCGCCCGCCGGTCAGCTGGTGTTGCTCACGGAGCGTCAGGCCGAGGCCCTTGGATCCGTGGAGGCACCACCCATCGAGGAGCTTGTCCGGACCCGCAGCGGACGGACCCGCTTCGTCCTCGCCAGGGTCCAGGGGCGAGGGCAGTGAGGGGGCACCCCTCGAGCATGGGGAAGTGTCCTCTTTCCACGTTCGGTCAGGCCCGGGGCTCCGCTTCTGTCCACGAACGACGGCTCCCACACCTGCACCAATTCAGCCCTCAATTTTCTTGGACACATGGCAGGTGAAGGGGGTCGCTGTTCGTTGGCGCCAGGCCGGGCGCGACCCCAACCGCGGCCCCAGGTGACCGCGCTCGACCCCGCGCTCGACCCCGCACGAGGGCGCGCCGGCCCCCTCCCCCGGCGCCGGCGCCGGACCTCGATCCGAGCCAGGGAGGGCTGACAGGCCGCGGGGCCTCGCCGCCGGGCCACGCCATTTGGGCCTCGGCATTGGGCCTCGCTGGCTGGTCCGCCCTTGGATCCCGTAGCGGCGGCCTCCCCGATGACCGCTGGATCCCCGGCTCTGTCCGGCGATGGACACGGCTGCATGGGATCGACCGGCGGCGACTTCAGGCCCCTGCGACGCCGGACGCACGCCGGACCATTCGGCTTCCGCGATGCATCGAAGGGGGGGCCTTTGGCAGCCCGGCCGGGGGGCCGCCGCTCCAATTCACGGCGTCCTGGGAGGTGGAATGTTCCCTCTGAGCGGCCCTGATGGGGCCATGGAGGTGGAACGCCCAATGCGTCCGAGGATTTGCCGGGCTGGATACTTGTCGGGCACAGACAGCCGGGTTCCTATCCATAGGTGTAGGTATTTACCCCTACCTCGGCGCTGGACTTCACTCATCGAGGAACCACTCATGCTCAACACTGCCAAGACTCAGCCCCGGTTCATGGCCCCCCTCCTCGCGGCTGCCACCGCGTGGGCCATCGCCGGGACCTCCCTTGCTGGAGACCCCGTCATCACGGGCGCCCAGCGCGTCGGTCAGCCGACGACGATCCAGTTCGACGGCCCCGTGCTCGAGGAGGCCACCGCGCCCGGGAACGGCAACCCGTTCCTGGACTGGCGCGTGCTCTGCACCATCACCCAGCCCGACGCCACCCAGGTGGTGGTCCGTGGGTACTTCGCTGCGGACGGGGACGCCGCCAACTCCCACGCGACCGAGGGGGACCGGTGGAACGTCATGTTCACCCCCTCCCAGGTGGGGGTTCACACCTTCTCGGTGACCCTGCACCAGGGCGTCGACGTGGGCGTGAGCTCGGACCCCGCCGAGGGAACCCCCTTCACCCACCCCCACTCCTTCCACGGTCAGACCGGGACGTTCACCGTGGACGAGCTCGATCCGCAGGCTCCAGGCTTCCTCGGTCGGGGCATCGCGCGGTACGACGGCAAGCACTTCCTGCGCTTCACCGATGGCTCCTACTTCCTGAAGGGGGGCACCAACAGCCCGGAGGACCTGCTCGCCTTCCGCGGCTTCGACGACACGACCAACAAGCACCACTTCAGTCCCCACGCGGACGACTGGGTGGCGGGAGATCCCGACTGGACGGATGACGAGGGCGACGCAGGGCGCAACCTCATCGGCGCGCTGAACTACCTCTCGGGGAAAGGGATGAACTCCGTGTACTTCCTGACCATGAACGTCCACGGCGACGGCGACAACGTGTGGCCGTGGACGGGTCCCTTCGACTTCCACCACTTCGACGTCAGCAAGCTGGCGCAGTGGGAGATCGTCTTCAGCCACATGGACGCCCTCGGCATCCAGCTGCACGTCCTGACCCAGGAGACGGAGAACGACCAGCTGCTCAACGGCGGCGGGCTCGGCGTCGAGCGCAAGCTCTACTACTGCGAGCTCATCTCACGCTTCGCCCACCACAACTGCGTGAACTGGAACCTGGGTGAGGAGAACACCAACACCCACGCCCAGCGCGTCGAGTTCTGCAACTGGTTCGAGACCTGGGACCCCTACGCCCACCAGGTCGTCGTCCACCACTACCCGCACATGATGGAGCAGGTCTACAACGCGCTCCTCGGCCAGGCCAACTTCCACGGCACCTCGCTGCAGCGCTGGCCGCACAGCGTCCACGAGGACACCAAGGGCTGGGTCACGCAGTCCGCTGCCACGGGCCAGCCGTGGGTGGTCTGCCTCGACGAGCAAGGCCCCTACCAGGACGGCGTGGTCCCCGATGTGGTGGACTACGACCACGACGAGATCCGCAAGGATTGCCTCTGGGGCAACCTCATGGCCGGCGGAGCCGGCGTGGAGTACTACTTCGGATACAGCCACGCCCACAGCGACCTGACCTGTGAGGACTGGCGGTCGAGGGACCACATGTGGGACCTCACCGACCACGCCCTCCGCTTCTTCCGGGACTACCTGCCCTTCGATGAGATGACGCCGGCGGACGAGCTCCTCAGCTCCACGGACGCGTGGTGCCTGGCGCTCGAGGGATCGACGTACGCGATCTACCTCCCTGAGGGCGGCAGCACCGACCTCATCCTGAACGGCGGCTTCTACTCCGTGGAGTGGTACGACCCGCGGAACGGCGGCCCCCTCCAGGCGGGCTCGGTCACGTCCATCGGAGGGTTGGGCCTCACCTCGCTCGGGGAGGCTCCGAACGAGCCCGCGAAGGACTGGGTGGTCCTGGTCAGGGCCACACAGCCCGACCCTGGCGTCGCCGTCGACTACGGCACGGGCAAGATCTCGAGCGAGTTCGGACTCCCGACCCTGACCCACAGCGGTGAGCCGAACGTCGGGGAGGTCTTCGAGCTCCACGTCGAGGGCGCCCTCGGCAACACCTGGGGCATGCTCATGCACGGGCCCGGTCGGCTCGCTCACCCGTTCTTCGGCGGGACGCTCTGGATCAACGTGCCGACCACCCGCATTCAGCCCATCCTGCTGAACCCGGACGGAACGGGAAGCTGGTTGATCACGGTCG
>CAZEFP010000085.1:0-9486 GCA_964511565.1 uncultured Planctomycetaceae bacterium | reverse complement strand
GCCCTCGGAGGACAGGATCTTGGTCGCAGCAAGGCCCTCGGCCGTCAGGGGAACCTTGACGACCACGTGCTCGGAGATTTGCGCCAGCAGGCGGCCCTCGTGCCAGCACTCGTCGGTGAGCGCCCGCAGGCAGCGCAGCGCCATTTCGGTGTAATTCTGTCGTGGCCAGCAACGCGCAGCGGCGGCAAGTCCGCCGACAGCGCCTTCCGGATCGGCCGAGCCGCCGCAACGGGGCACATGATCGGGCTCGCGGGGAAGTTGGCGGCGGGCCTGGTGGTCTACGTACTGCTCGTCGTGGCGCTCTACGTGTGAGCATGGGCAGAGGTGCTACCTTGGCACCATGCGCCACCCTCTCCTCCTGATCGGACTCCTCGCCCTCTCCGCCGCGGCCGCGATCCAGGGAGACGAGTACCGGACGGATCCGGTGGAGACCCTCGTCGCGACGAGCCCCGTCGACCTCGAGGACCGAGGGGACCGACGGACAACGTCACTTGGACCGGCAGCGGCGGTGTCCGTGCGGTCCTCCACGGACGGCGACTACCTCGATCTGAGGGTCTCCTCGGCCTCTGGGATGGTCTTCGAGCTGCGCGGGCCCGCGGACCACATCGGCGCGGTGAGCGCCACCCGAGCGGCGGACGGCCGGTGGCTGGTGGCATGGGACGAGTATCGCGGCTTGGTGGAGGAGGGGGCCTCCTTCGACGTGCTCGGCTGCTGGCTCGAGACGTCGCCGCGTCCTGGATGGGTGGGGGAGCCCTTCGTCGTCGCGGGGGGACCTCGCTTCCAGGCTCGGCCGTCGCTCGCGACGGATGGCGAAGGAGGGGTCTGGATCGCGTGGGAAGAGGGCCCCGATCACTGGGGCGGTGAGTACCGCTCGGTCGACACCCTCTGGAACAACGTGACGGATGATCGTGGTCCGCTCCACACCTGGCGGACCAGCCACCTGGCGAAGGTGTTGGGGGACGGGAGCGTCGCCGAGGTGGAGGGCGGTGTCCCCATGCCCTCCTTCGACGCGGCCCTGGCGGCGCCGGAACGCCGTGACGGCGCCCGCCGGATCGGCGTGTTCTACGAGCGGCCCGAGATCGGGGTGGATCACCGTGGCGGGCTCTGGCTCGCGTATCGCCATGTGCATCAGGTTCAGCTCTCCGAGAAGGGCAAGACCCGCTCCCACGTGGAGTACGGCTTCGCCGTCGACCTCCTGCGGCTGACGGGACAGGGGTGGTCGGACCCGGTTCGGCTCGATCAGCGTCAGCGCGACGGTGATCAGGCCGTCCGCTTCAAGACGGACGGCGAGCAGACGCTCGTGGAGTACGCCATCGGGCGCAGCGACCGCCGACGCGACCCCCAGGCCAAAGGGAGCGTGCGCGCCGTTCTCCCGGTGCCGGACGCGGAGCCCGCTTCCCTCGCGGAGGTCACGGTCAAGGTCACGCCGCCCGTCCCCGCGGTGCCGCTCGAGCCGCGTGAGGTGGCCCGGGAGCGCCCGACGACCATCGTGGGGAAGCAGGCCTTCGCGCTCTTCGCGGGGGACCTGCACCGGCACACGGACCTGTCCCTCTGCTTCCCCTTCTATGACGGATCCCTCGACGACGCCTACCGCTACGCGCGCGGACCGGGCGCCCTGGACTTCGTGGCGATCACGGACCACGCGCGGGACCTCGATCAGGGGAACGTCGACGGGCTCCCTTGGAAGCGGAGCGTCGCAGAGGTGGACCGCCACCATCAGCCAGGGCGCTTCGTGGCCTTCCACGCCTACGAGCGGAGCCAGGGAGACACGGACCACAACGTGATCTCGCTCCGGCCCGACGCCCTGCGCCCCCACCGCCCGCCCCTGCGGGAGTTCTGGGCCGAGTTCGAACCCTCCGAGGTGATGACCATCCCCCACGCCACGGCGGCGGTGGAGGGCCGCCGCTTCTGCGGCAACGTCTGGACGAAGCGCGATGACGAGCGCCGGCCCCTCGCGGAGGTCTACCAGGCGTTCCGGGACGTGGACTCCATGAAGGAGCTCCAGGTGCGGGCCCTGCCCGGCGGCCAGCGGTTCGGCTTCATCGCGAGCTCGGACCACCTCTCCACCTCGGGCGCCTACGCCTACGTCTGGGTCCCCACGGAGGGGACGCCGGAGTCGGCGCTGGACCGGGCGCCGATCTTCGAGGCGTTCCGTGCGCGACGCACCTACGGGGCGACGGCGCGGATCGAGCTGGAGGTTCGCTCGGGCTCGAGCTGGATGGGGGAGGACCTCGCGGGGGACGGGCCGTTTCCGATCCAGGTGCGGGCCCGCGGGGCCGCGGGGATCGCCCGGGTGGAGTTCTGGGACACGGGCTCGTTGGCCCACGTGATCGACGCAGAGGGAGCCGTCGACCTGGACCGGACCTGGTCCTGGGGGGGCGCGGCCCCGGGGAAGCACGGGTGGCTCATCGTCCGGCTGATTCAGGAGGACGGCAACACGGCCTGGGCGTCACCCTTCTTCGCCCGGTGGGAACGGGCGGACGATCTCCCGGACTGAGCTCAGGCTCCACGCCTGCGCTCTGGCAGCCCTGCGCGGACGCCGGGCGACCGTCAGCGGAGGCGCGCCGCGAAGGCCTGGTGGAGCCCCTCGGGCATCACGCGCGGGCGCTTCGTGTTCAGGTCCACGCAGGCGAGTTCCACCTGGGAGGAGAGCAGGTGGGTGCGCCCTCCACCCTCCTCTGCGCGGTAGACCTCGTAGCTGAAGGTCACGGACGCGGAGCGGAGCGCCGACACCCAGCACACGACCTGCACTCGATCCTCGTAGAAGGCGGGGGCCCTGTACTTCAGCGAGATGTTTCGCACCGGGAGGCCGATGCCGGAGCGCTCGACCTCGCCGTACGGCGTGCCGTGGGCCCGCATGAGGCCGGTCCTCGCTTCCTCGAGGTAGATGAGGTAGCTGCCGTGATGGGCGACCCCCATCTGGTCCGTCTCGCCGTATCGGACCTCGACCTCGTGCACGTACCCCTCGGGCGCGCCGAGCGCAGACGCCTGCCGCCGCGGCGAGTCGGCCGGGTGGTCAGGTTCGGGTGAGGTTCCGAGGGGGGAGGGAGGCATGTCCTTGAGCGTGACCCAAATCCCGCCGGGCCACAACGCCCGATGGCCGCGGGAGCGCCGTTACGCCCAAAAAAAGACGGCCTGGCCACCCGCCTCCGGTTAGAACCCTCACGACCATGCCGAGCTCGGACTCCAGCAACCGAACCGCCGTGAACCCCAACGTTGCGGCCCTCCTGACCTGGTTGGTGCCCGGTGCGGGGCACTTCCTGCTGGGGCAGATGCGCCTCGCCCTCGTGGCGTTCATCGTGATCGAGGGGCTCTATGTCGCAGGCCTGGCGCTGACGGGCGGGGCGTTCCTCGAGCTGCTCGCGCCGGAGATTCGCGGCCGTTTCGCCGGCGCGCTCACCCCCGAGGTGGGCAACTTCGGCGCCTTCCTGCTCCACGTCCGTGACATCGACTTCACGGACCTCACCCCGGCCCCGTTCGAGCCCGCCCTCTTCATCGGCCTCGCCCTGACCTCGACCTCGGGGATCCTCAACCTGATCCTCGCCTCCAAGGCGCACTTCGACGCTCGCGCCCAGTCGAGCGCGGTGATCGAGGGGGCGGCGATCCATCCGGCGAAGGCCGTGCTCCTCGGCTGGCTCATCCCCGGCGCGGGACACATCGCCCAGGGCCGCGTGGCCCGCGGTGTCTTCTGCTTCGTGCTGATCCTCGGCATGTTCACGCTGGGGTGCGTGATGGCCGAGGGGACCAATCTCGACCGGACGCGGCACTTCTATTACTGGGCCGGCCAGACCCTGCTGGGCCCCCTCACCTTCGTCGCGGAGTACCTCTCCGGGCATCCGTTGATGGAGGTCCGGCCCCGGTACTCCGACGCGGGTGTGATGCTCGCCTCGGTCGCGGGCGTACTCAACGTCCTGCTGCTCCTCGACGTCTACGGATTCAGCGACGCGAAGTTGTTCGGGCGCCCGCTCGCGACCGAGCAGAAGGCCAAGGGAGGGGCTGGCTCCAAGGCCTCCTGATTCATGGACGACCTCGGACTTCACATCGCGCTCTTCTTGCTCTCGGCTGGCGTCATCGTCTCCGTGACCTGCATGTACACCGAGGCAGAGGATGGGAAGGCGCTGCGGCTCTTTCCCCGCCGGTACGCGACCTTCGTGGTGGTGTCCGCCGCCATCGTCGCGGCGATGATCGTGATCCAGAACACCCTGGCTTCGGTGCACTGATCCACGGACCCCGACCCCTCGGGCCGCTCAGGCCGAGGTTCGTTCGTGGAGGCCCCCTGGACTCCGCCGGATGGCACCGTCCAGCTCCAGCGTGGTGAGTGCGGCGAGGGTCACCCCCAGCCCCAGTCCGGTCCGCTCGGCGACCTCCTCAGCGGTGAGCGTCTCGCCCATGAGGCTGTCGAGCACGGCGGCCTGGTCGGGCGAGTCGAGCCCGGGCTTCGGGGTGGAGAGAGCCCTGGTGGGATCCGGAGGCTGAGGACGCCCGGTGCCGAAGGGGGCGCCGTCACCGAAGACGTCCTCGAGCACCATGGCCGGTGACTCCACCGGGGTCGCGCCTTCCCGTAGGAGGCGCGTGACCCCCCTGGACATGGGGTGGTCCACTCGCCCCGGGACGGCGAGCACGTGCTGTCCCTGGTCGGCGGCCCAGCGTGCGGTGATGAGCGAGCCAGATCGATGGGCCGCCTCGATCACGAGGACGGCGTCGGAGAGGGCGGCCAGGATCCGGTTTCGAAGGGGGAAGTGGTGCCGCCGCGGCGGTGTACCGGGCGGGTGCTCGGACAGCAGCAGTCCCTCCTTCGCGACCCGCTCCGTCGCGGGGCCGGAGGGCCACGGCCGATCCACCCCGCAGCCGAGGACCGCGAGGGTCGCTCCCCCTGCGCCGAGCGCCGCCGCGTGGGCCGCCGTATCCACACCACGGGCGAGGCCGCTGACCACGCAGACGCCGGCCTGAGCCAGCTCCTTGCCGAAGCGGGCCGCCTGGGCGAGGCCGTAGGGCGTGGGGGAGCGGCTCCCGACGATCGCCACGCGCGGGGCCGGGGCGATCAGCTCGGTTCGGCCCCGGAGCCAGAGGGCCTCCGGTGGGGACGCCACGGCCCGGAACTCCTCCGGCCAGCGTCGGTCGCCTGGCCGCACGCACTCGATCCTGGGCTCGTCTTCTCGGTCTCCCATGCACGGGTGACCGATGGGCGACGCCGCGGTGACGTCTCAGCCCCGATCGCTGCGCTTCTTTCGGCGCTCGTAGGTCCGCTCGTCGCCCCAGAACCCTGCCCACTGGTTGGCGAAGTCCCCGGAGAGCTTCGGGGGCTGTTCGGGGACCTCGAAGGTCTTCCGGTTGGACTCCCACCACTGGAGCCATCGGGCGGGGTCCTTGCCCGCGTCGGTGCCGGTGAGGTGGATGAGGGCGGGGCGGACGTTGGCGAGGCGCCCGCGGAGTCGCTTGACGTCCGTCTTCTTCATCTCACCGAAGATGGCCTTGGCCGCCTCCGTCGTCCGCAGGTTCGCCACCGCGAACACCCGGGCGCGTCGGATCTGCGAATTCTCCTCCTCGAAGGCTCCCTTGATCAGGAGGGAGGTCGCCTTGGGAGAGCGGTGCCGGCCGATGGCGCGCAGGACCTCCTCATGGAGCCCGGGGTTCTTCGCCAGCACCTTCCTGCGCCGGGTCGCGAAGCGCCGGAGGGCGTCGAGGGCCTGCTCCTCTTCCATGCGGCCGAGGAGCTCGGCGGAGATCATCGCCACGTCATCCGCGGGGTCGTCGAGCACCTTCCCGAAGACCTTGATGACCTCCGGATAGGGGGTCTTGGCGGCGTCGACCAGCGACGCCTGCCGCACGTTGGCCTCCTTGGAGCGGAGGCCCTCGTTGAGCTTCGCCACCGCAGCCTTCTCCTTCGCGGCCCGCTGCTTCGGGGTCTCCTTGTCCCCGCCCCCGGGTTCCTGGGGAAGAGCGAAGGTCGCGCGCGCCCGGGGCAGCGTCGGGCCCGCCGCGCCGGAGGGGGCGAGGCCTGTCCCTGCGGAGAGGAGTGCGAGGAGGATTGCGGCGCGCATGATTCAGGAGAGGGGTGCGGTCGGCGGCTGGTTCCAGGAGACGACACGCCAGCCCGTGGAGGCCTCCCAGACCATCTTACCCACGTGGCCGGTCTTGACCTTGAAGGAGGCACCCTCGATGGCGCTCTCCAGGGCGCCGGGCACCAGGCCGAGGAACCAGCGCAGCAGCCCGTTGCTGCTGCAGACCAGCACGCGGCCCCCGTGGGCCCCGGCCGCCACCTCGGCGGCGAAGTGGGCGACGCGGTCTCGTACCTCGGCGAGGGACTCGGGCCAGCCCGCATCCTGGGGCCACTCGCTGCGCTCGTTCCAGGCGCGGACGGCCTCGTCCCCGTGCTCGGCGACGATCTCGTCGGTGGTCCGGCCACCCCAGCTGCCGTAGTCCACCTCGTCGAGCGCGCGGTGGGTCTCCTGGGAGGGGGTGCCCGCGGTGGCGATGTCGAGGTGTTCCGCCTGCCGCTTCAGCCCCCCGGAGAGGGCGGCGGTGGGCTGCCACCCGGCGGCCTCGAGGGTCTTGGCGAAGGCGCGGGCCTGGGCCCGGCCGGACTCCACGAGGGGGAGGTCCTGGCCGCTGCCCACCCAGACGATCCGGTCCCCGGGCGCGAAGGTGTTGCCGTGGCGGACCAGCACGAGTTCGATCATCGGGCGCGCCCCTGCTCGTCCACCAGCTCCCCGTCCTCGGCGAGGAGCTGCTCCACCCGCCTCAGGTCCTCGGGGCTGTCGATGGCCAGGTGCCTTCGTCCCCGGTAATCGACCTCGACCACCCGGATCCCCATGCCGTTCTCCAGGGCGCGCAGCTGCTCCAATCCCTCCGTCAGCTCGAGGGGGCTCGGACCCAGGGCGATGAACCGCTCGAGGGCGTCGCGGCGGTAGCCGTAGAGGCCGATGTGCCGGAAGGTGGGGGCGCCGCCGGCGGCGTCCCGGATGAAGGGGATCATCGCCTTGGAGAAGTAGAGGGCGTTGCCTTCTCGGTCGAAGGTGACGGTGGTGCCGCCCACCTCCCCGGCGGCCTTGGCCTCTCGAAGCAGCCGGAGTGAGCCCTCGTCGAGGCGCGCAGCGGGCGTCACGATCGGGGCCTCGGGTGCGCGCTCCATCTCACGGACCACGGCCTCGATCACCCAGGGTGGTGTCAGGACCGCGTCGCCCTGGAGATTGATGATGGCGTCGGGGACCTCGTCGAGGCTTCGGGCCGCGGCGTGAACGCGTTCGGTCCCGTTCCTGCAGGACTCCGGGGTCATGACCGCCTCGCCGCCGAAGGCGAGGACGTGGTCCTTGATCCGCTCGTCGTCCGTGGCGACCACGACCCGGTCCACGCCCTCCGCCGCCGTGGCGATCTCGTGGACTCGCCGGATCAGCGAGCGCCCCGAGACGTCCGCCAGGGGCTTGCCCGGAAAGCGCGTGGACCCGTAGCGCGCGGGGATCACGACCGCGGTCCTCATGCGCTCTTCCCGTGGCACTTCTTGTACTTCTTCCCGCTCCCGCAGGAGCAGGGGTCGTTCCGGCCCAGCTTGGCCGCCCCGTGCTGGAAGGGCTCCTTCGGCGGCGCGTGCCCGTGACCGTGGGGGTTCGTCCCGGTACGCACCGTCTGGAGGAACTCGTCGATGGTGGCCTCGAAGCTCTTCTTCAGCTCGAAGGCGTTGATCACCACCTCGGTGGCCTCGAGGTGCTCGATGTACGCGCGCAGGACGTCGGGTGCGCGCTCCGCGAGCTCCTCCCCGCGCCGGAACCTCCCGGGAAGCAGGTGCCCGAGCGCTCCGTGCATCGCCTGGCCGTCCAGGGTCTTGGGGGCGCTCCCCAGGTCGTCGTAGCAGACGGAGAGGAAGCGCTCGACGATGGTCCGGACCTCGCCATCCGGGGCGTCCAGGCCCGCGGCCTGGGGGGAGTCCATGAAGCTCGCGAGGGCGAGGGTGACGGGTTTGCTGGTGGCCATGGTGAGGAAGGTAGCACCGCGAGACGCCGTCGAGGGAACTGACGCTTCGCACTTGGGCCCGGGGAGGGTTTCGGTGCATCGTCGAGGGCATGGCAGCGGCCCCCGACTCCCCCGGCAGCTTCGACGACCTCGACCTCGCCCCTGCGCTCCGCCAAGGGGTCGCCGACGCGGGGTTCGTGGAGCTGCGTCCAATCCAGGCCGCGGCGCTGCCGGTGGCGCTGGAGGGCCGTGACGTCCTGGGGCTCGCGCGGACCGGGACCGGGAAGACCGCCGCCTTCGCGCTACCGATCCTCCAGCGCCTCGACGGGAGGCCGGCAGAGGCCGGCCGTCCCAGGGCGCTCATCCTCGCGCCGACCCGTGAGCTGGCTCGTCAGATCGAGGGGGATCTCATCGACCTCGGCCGTCACCTCTCGGTGCGGATGTCGGCGGCCTACGGGGGCGTGAAGATCGACCGCCAGCGCGAGGCTCTTGAGGCCGGGTGCGACGTGCTCGTCGCCTGCACGGGGCGGCTCCTCGACCTCGTGAGAGAGGGGGCCTGTTATCTCGCGGACGTGGAGGTGCTCGTCCTCGACGAGGCCGATCGACTCCTGGACATGGGCTTCCTCCCCGACGTGAGGCGCATCCTCGAGCGGGTGCCGAAGGAGCGCCAGACGATGTTCTTCTCGGCGACCATGCCCGAGGCCGTCCAGGCCCTGGCCCAGGGCGTGCTGGTTCAGCCCGAGATCATCGACCTCGGACACACGCGGCCGGCGGAGACGATCGAGCACTCCCTCCACCCGGTTCGGTCCACGGCGCGGTCCAAGCTGCTCCGGACCATCGTGGAGTCGGACGAGGATGGGAGCGCGATCATCTTCACGCGGACGAAGCAGCGGGCGAAGCAGGTGGCGCGGCAGCTGGAGAAGCGAGGTCACGCGGTGTCGCTCCTCCACGGCGACAAGAAGCAGGGGGCGCGGGACCGGGCGCTCCAGGGCTTCCGGGACGGGGCGGTCCGCTTCCTCGTGGCCACGGACCTCGCCGCGCGGGGGCTCGACGTCGAGGGGGTGGCGCGGGTGGTCAACTTCGACGTGCCCCTGGATCCAGACACCTATGTCCACCGGATCGGGCGGACGGGCCGGGCGGACCGTTCGGGAGAGGCGATCACGATCGCCTCGGTGGACGAGCTCGACCAGGTGCGGGCGATCGAGGCGCGGATCGGCGCCCGGATCCCGCGCAAGTTCATGCCCACCTTCGCGCCCATGGATCTCCATGAGCTGCTCGACGAGGCCGAGAGCCGCAAGCCGCCGCGCCGGGGCGGAGGGCCGCGCCGCAGCTCGGCTCCCCGGACCGGCGGGGGCGCGCGCAGGGGCTCACGCCGCAGGCGCTAAGTTGCTACGTTGCCGGCCTCGAACCGTGCATCGACCGCCCACCCATCCCCTCAAGGCCGCGCTGCTGGCGACCTCGCTGCTGCTCCTCTCGGCCTGCTCGGGCGGGAGCGCCCCGGCCGTCGAAGTCCCCTGGCCACGCTCCATGGCCGGCTAC
>CAZEFP010000084.1:0-9507 GCA_964511565.1 uncultured Planctomycetaceae bacterium | reverse complement strand
CTCCTGGAGATGGGGGCCTTCGGGCCGGTCCTGCGGGTGGACACGGACGGGAGCGTGCGCGACCTCGCCCTCGACAGCACGGGGACGCGCCTGGCCCTGGCCTCCAAGGACGTGCACGCCTCGGTCTCCAGCGCCCGTGGTGACCTGCGCCTGTTCGACAGCGGCGAGCGTCAGCTCCAGCTCCTGGACACGCCCCGACTCGGGGGTGAGCTCCGGGCTGCGGCGCGCCGGCCTGGCGCGACCATCGGCTGGTTCCTCATGGGGCCGCGGGCCGAGCAGGCCGTGCAGTTCCCCGGCGTCGACGGGCCGCTGCTCCTGCGCCGGGACCGGCTCCAATTCCAGGTGGCCCTGCCCGACGCGAACGGTCGCATGGACCTCGCGTTGCCGCTCCCCGGCAGCGCCGCCCTTCGCGGCACGCAGATGCACCTCCAGGGCGCCTTCCGGATCCCGGGCGGCGTGGCGCTGACCCGCAACCTCGTGAGCCCGTTCCTGCTGGACTGAGGGCGGCCGCTCGCGGCCGCAGGGGCGCTACTGGAGGCCGAGGCTCTTGAGGAACGCGGTGGAGTTCGGCTCGCGGCCGAGGAAGTCCCGGACCATGTCCAGGGCGTCCCGGGTGCCGCCCGGCTCGAGCACGGCCCGGCGATAGGCCCGGGCCACCTCCGGGTCCATGGGGGCCTCCTCGAAGCGGCTCCACATGTCCTGGGCGTAGACCAGGGACCACAGGTAGCCGTAGTAGCCGGCTTCGTATCCGACCAGGTGCCCGAAGGACGCCTGCCGGACGAGGTTGGCCGCGGGGGAGAACAGCCTGGCGTCTCGGTAGGTCTGCTCGCACACCTCGGTGGTGTCGACCACGCCGTCCTCATCGGTGTGGAAGCGCATGTCCATCATCCCGAGGTAGACCTGGCCCTCGGTGCTGATCCCCGAGCCCAGGTTCTTGGCGGCGATCATGCCCTCGATGATGGCCGCGGGGAGGGGCTCACCGGTCTCGTAGTGCCGGGCGAAGCGCGACAGGACGGCCGGCTGCCAGGTCCAGTTCTCGAGCATCTGGGAGGGTGCCTCCACGAAGTCGCGGGCCACGTTGGTGCCCGAGAAGTTCGCGAGGGTGGCGCGGGTCAGGATGCTGTGCAGGCAGTGGCCGAACTCGTGGAAGAAGGTCTCGACCTCGCCGTGGGAGAGCAGCGAGGGGCGGCCGTCCATGGGCTTGGTGAAGTTGCACACCAGCGCCACGATGGGGGACGTCACCGAACCGTCCGGCCAGACCTTCCTCAGGCGCAGGGGGAACTGCGCGGCGTGGCTGTACTTGCCCTCGCGGGGGAAGAGGTCGAGGTAGAACTCGCCGAGCATCTCGCCGGTCTGGTTGTCCACGACCGTGTAGAGCTCCACGTCCTCGTGCCAGAAGGGCCGGCCGGCCTCGCGGGCGGCGGCGGTGATCTCCTCGAACGTGATGTCGAACAGGTCCTGGTAGACCCCGAACATCCCGGCCTTCACGTCGGCCATGGAGAAGTAGTCCCGCAGGGCCTCGGTGTCGACCGCGTACTTCTCGCGCTTGAGCCAGTTGGAGTAGAAGGAGATGTCGCTGGCCTCGAGGGTCGCCTCCGGATCACCGGTGTGCTCGCGCTTGGCGGCCTGGTACTCGGCGTAGTCCTGCTCGGCCTTGACCCGCAGCTTCGGGCGCAGGTCCTCGTAGAAGTCGAAGACGGTCTCGGGGTCGAGGGCCATCTTGGTCTCCACGACGTACGCCGCGGTGGTGGGATAGCCGAGCAGCTGGGCGCGCTCGTGGCGCAGCTTGATGATCCGCTCGAGGACCCGGACGTTGCGCTGACCGCCCCTGAGGCCCGCCGCGCAGCCCATCTTCTTGCGGGTCGTCGGGTTCTCGCAGTAGCCGAGGATGTAGCCGAGGTTGGGCCCCTTCATGTTGACGATGCACAGCTCCCCGGACCGGGGCAGGCTCGCCACGAAGGCTTCGGGGACCCCGGCGAGCTCGTCCTCGGAGAACAGCATCACCGTCTCGTCGTCGGCGATGTTCCTGCGGAAGTCCGACCCCAGCTCGTTCAGCTCCTCGTCGATCTCGTCGAGCCGCGCTCGCTCTTCGGCGGGGAGGTCGAGCCCGGACCGGCGGTAGTCGCGGAGTGACTCGTCGAGGAAGCGGCGCTCCTCCGCGGTGAACTCCGGGGCCAGGGCCTCGAGCTCCTCCAGCGCGGCGAAGATGCGCTCGTCCTTCCCCATCCGGTTGAACCAGTTGGAGAGGTCGTTCTGGGCCTGGCGTCCCGCCTCGCGCTCCGCAGGGTCCGTGGACACGTCCGCCATGAAGCCCGGCATCCGCGCCGACTCGAAGAAGCGAGCGACGACGTCGTCCAGGGCCACCAGGGTGTTGGCCACCGTGCGGTCCTCGGCAGGGACCGCGAGGAGGGCCTCGATCGCGGCGTCGGCCGTGGCCATCTGGTCCGAGATGGGGGAGTCCTGGGGGGACGGGGCGACGGCGAGGGCGAGCAGCGGTACGAGTGCGATCATGGCGGGGTTCCTCCTGGGAGCGCCTCCCACTCTAGGGCCGCCGCCAGGGGAGCGCTCGGCCGGATCCGTTCAGTCGAGATCGCCGGCGTCGGGCTTGCGCGGCAATCGGCCCCGGAACGACTCCAGGCGCCGCACGTCCTCGTCGGAGAAGCCGCCACCGCCGGTCTGCCCGCCGGGACTCGGGGTGGGGCGAGCTTCGCTGCCGGGGAAACCCTGGCCGTGCGCATCCTGCGCGGGCTCGTCGTCGGCACGGGGGCCGTCGCCGGGGAAGCCCATGCCCGGGAACGCGGCGCCGCGCTGGCGCAGGAGGCTCTCCCACCCGGCGAAGCGGCCGGCGCCGCCGCCGAGCTGCTCCGCCTGGTGGCGCAGGCGGACCGTCCACCGCTCCTTGACCCCCGCGAACAGGATGAAGAAGCCCAGGAGCGAGAGGAGCCACTCACCGCGGGCGATGAACAGGACGATCATGGCCCAGGCGATCACGCTCCCCACGGATGTCGCTCGATCGGTGGCGGCCACCCAGTCTCGCCCGCCCCGGGCCAGGAACGAGCGGAGCAGGCGACCGCCGTCCATCGGGAACGCGGGGAGCAGGTTGATGAGGCCGAAGGCCAGGTTGATCACGACGAACAAGGAGAGGATCCCCCCGCTGTTGGGGCTGATCCCGAGCCCGCCTCCGGGGCTGAGCTCGAAGGCCCCGGAGCCTCCCGTCAGCAGCACCAGCGGCGCCGCGAGGGCGGCCAACGTCAGGTTCACCAGGGGCCCTGCCGCCGCGACCCAGGCCTCCGTACGGGCGTCGGCGGGGAAGTCGCTGATGCGGGCCATCCCGCCGAGCGGCCAGAGGACGATGTCGACCACCTGCAGTCCGAACCGTCGTGCCACGAGGGCGTGCCCGAGCTCGTGGAGGAGCAGGAGCCCCATGGAGAGGACGATGAGGGTCAGCGTCAGTTCGGCCTTGCCACGGGACGCCCCCATGATCGCCCAGAAGGCGAGCAGGTAGCCGAGGAGCAGGTTGGCGCGGATGGGGATCCCGGCGATCCGCGCGATGGTGTGGTTCTCCAGCAAGGGGCGGTGGTGGATGGGGGAGGGTAGGCCAGCCGACCGATCTTTCCCACCTCAGGACCCTGATGTGGCGCCGGAACGAAGGAGTGGCTCCAGGTGGGTATCCTCTCCCTCGCGATGGATGACCACCCCTCAGAGACACCGCGAGGCGCGGGCGCCGCGGCCCTCGGCAAGGTGGCGGGGCGGCGGGTCCTGGTGGTCGACCTGGGCCCCGCCGGGGCCGCGAGCGCCCGGGCCTGGCTCGTTCGGATTCGCGCCGCCGTCGCGGCAGCGCCGGACCTCGAGGCGTCGGCGCGCCGGTCGGGCCCGTCCCTCGCGGCCGCACTCCACGCCGCGGCGACCCGCTCCGCCAGCGGCCAAGCGGGCGGCCCGTCGATCTCGCCGTCCCCTGCGGGGGGCACCGCGCCGGGGGCCGTCGCCGAGCCCAGCTTCATCGCCTCCGTGGGGGACGCGGTCCGCCGCGGCGTCCCGACCGCCGCCCGGGCGACGCTCTCCGCCCGCGCGCCGCTCCGGCCAGGGCTCACCGAGGCCCAGGTCGGCGGTCCCTTCGGCCGGACCCTCGCCGCCCACGCGGACGCCCTGGTGCTCATCGGACGGGCCGCGGGGCCGAGGGTGCTCCGCGTGCTCGCCAGCGGCGAGGTCGAACTCGAGGCGGCTGCGCCCGAGCTGTTGGAGCTCGGCGCCCCCGGGCGGGCCCGGCGGCTCTGCCAGGGGCCCGCGGTGGCCCACGCGGTGGTCACCGGGCCCGGCGCCCAGGCGGGCCTCCCCTTCGCGAACCTCGCGAGCTTCGACGGGCAAGACCCCGAGGCCCCGCCGAGCGTGGTGGGTCGGGGCGGACTCGGCGCGGCGCTCGCCGCGGCGGGGGTCGTCGCCGTCGCGGTGGAGGCGCCCCTCTCGGGGATGACCGGGGCGCGAGGAGTGGACGAGGCGGGCGAGGACCTCGAGGCCGCGCTCGTGCGCTCCCCTCGGCTCCTGACCCGGGCGGCGGGGGGGACCCTGGAGCTGGCGGCGAGCCGGGGAACGGACCTCGAGCTGGAGGGGCCCCGCCGCAAGCACGGCTGCGCGGGCTGCCCGACCCCGTGCGGATGGACCTTCGAGGTGACCCGAGGGGACGCGAAGGTGGGCGGGCGCTTCTCCGCACTCCAGGGCTTCGCCGAGCACGGCGAGCCGCTCGAGCTCCTCGAGCGCTGCAATCACCTCGGGATCGACGCGCGGGCGGCGGCGGCGCTCATGGGCGATCGACCTGACGGCTCGCCCGAGGCCTTCTTCGCGGGGCTCTTGGCCCCAACGACCGCGGTGCATGCCGCGGCCATGGATCCCGGGCCACCCTCCGCCGCCGGGGCGACGTTCGCCAGCGGCGATCTCGCCGCGGAGGTGGGGCAGGCCCTCGCCGTCCGCGGGCCCGAGCCACTCCGCAGCCTCAGCATCCTCGGCCTCGCCGGAGCGCGGGCTGAGCAGCTGATCGCTCCGCTGCCCTGGTCAGGGAACCCCGAGCGGGACGCGGGCACGCTCGCGTTCTGGCACGAGTGCGTCGCGGCGGCGGTGGACGTGACGGGGTTCTGCTCCTTCTCCGCGGCCGGCCTCCTCGCCGATGGGCTCATGGGGCTCCCCGAACTGGCGGAGGCCCTGGGGCTCGAGGGGGCGGGTGGCGCTTCGGCGGCCGAGTTCCTCCGCGTTGGAGCCAGCCACCTCGCGCTGCACCGCGAGCTCCTGGGGGAGGAGCTCGCGGTCCCCGCCGACCTCCGCGCGCGTCACCCCGCGGCGGTCGAGGCCTACCGCGCGGCGAGGGATCTCGACCTCGGGGGGGCCCCATCCTCCGCCGGCGACGGGGCCCAACCAGCCCCCGGCCGCACCAGGTCCGCCGAGACGCCGTCGGAGGGTGGGGGCACGCTCACCGTGCTCGCCCGGGGCCCGCTCGGGTCTCGACTGGCGGGGCACCCCGGACACCGCGCCGATGGGCGGGAGCCGGGGCCTTCCACCGACGGGGTCCGGATCGAGGTCAGCACCCCCGAGAACGGCTGGACGGCGTCCGAGCTGCTGGCGGAGCTGGCCACGGCCTGTCCCTCCGCCGCCCCCTGGCTCCTGGATCCGACGGGTCGGCCGCTCCCGGCGGTGCTCGAGGTCCAGGCCCCGAAGGGGCCGCGGGCCGGAGAGGAAGGAGGGGAGCCGCGCCATCGACCGGGGGCCGTGGTCGAGCTGATCCTCGCCATCCCCGGAGGCTGAGGGGATCTCCTTTGGAACTTCCCCAGGAAACCCGGGCCGGGCTTGAGCGGGGCCAGGGAGGGCGGCGAAGTGAGGAATAGCGTGACCTCGGTTCTCCTGATCAAAACGGGATCGCTCGGCGACGTCCTCCGCACGACCTCCGTGCTCCCGGGCCTCAAGCAGCGCTTCCCCGACCTCCAGCTCACCTGGCTGGTCGCTCCCGCAGCGGCGAGCCTGGTGGAGCGCCACCGGCTCGTGGATCGCGTGATCACCTGTGACCCCGGCGACGCCGCGTCCATGGAGGCTGCCCGGGCGGACCTGCCAGGGATCCGTTGGGACTGGGTGCTCTCCCTCGACGACGAGGGGCCCCTTTGTGCGCTCGCCGCGTCCCTGGACACCGCGCGCCTCTCCGGCGCCACCCTCGATGCGGCGGGGCAGCCGACGTACACGGACGATGTCGAGCCTTGGTTCGGCATGGGCCTGCTGTCCAAGGATGGCAAGGAGGCCGCGGACCGGCGCAAGCGGGAGAATCGGCGCAGCCACCCCGAGATCTTCGCCTCGATGCTCGAGGTGGAGAGCGGCCGACCGGAGCTCTCCCTCTCCAGCGAGGCCCACGCGGCGGCGCTGGCGTTCGCCAGCGAGTTCGGCCTCGACGACTCCACCCTGGTGTGCGGGCTCAACACCGGAGCCGGCGGTCGCTGGCGCAGCAAGGAGCTGCCCGTGGAGCGGGTCGCGTCCTACGCGGGCGCCCTGGCCAGCGCGGTGGGGCGGGAGGTGACCTTCCTCGTGCTCGGAGGGCCGGCCGAGCGGGAGCGCAACGACGCGATCCTGTCGGCACTCGCCGAGCTCGACGCGCCGATCCGCGCGGTCGACGCCGGGACGCACCACGACCTGAACACCTTCGCGGCGATCGTCGGTCTCACCGACCTGCTGCTCACCAGCGACTCCCTGGCGCTGCACATCGGGCTCGCCATGGAGGTCCCGATGGTCACCTTCTTCGCGCCGACGTCGGCGGCGGAGATCGACCTCTTCGGGATGGGCGAGAAGGTCTCGAGCACGTCTCCGGACTACTGCAGCTACCGCGCCGAGGTGGACCGCTCCACGATCACGGTGGAGCGGCTGGTGGCGGCCTCCCTGCGCGTCCTGGCGGCGCACCAGGGCAGGCGGCGGCTGATCGCACGGTCCTGAGCCTCGCGGATGCCTCGGGCGTCCGTCCACGCCGGGTCGTAAGCTGGCGTCATGGTCAGCAACCTTCTCCCCGGGTGGTGCCTGGCGGCCTTGATGTCCGGCGCCGGAGCCGCGAACCATGGCGTCGGCGCCCTCGCCGTGGACGACCCGCCCCTCGAGGCGGCGCTCCACGAGGCCCTCGAGGTCGAGTTCGAGCGCCAGGGGCTGGTGGGACTCGCGGTCGCCGTGGTGGTGGGGGACGAGATCGAGGAGCTCTACTTCGGCCAGGCTGATCGCGAGGCCGGCATCCCCGTGGGCCCCTCGACCATGTTCCGCTGGGCGTCCATCTCGAAGCCACTGGTGGCGGTGCGCGCCGTCCAGCTCGCAGAGGCCGAGCGCCTCGACCTCGACGCGGACGTGCGCACCCTGGTCCCGGAGTTCCCGGAGAAGCCCTGGCCGGTGACCCCGCGGCAGCTCGCCGGCCACCTCGGCGGCATCGTCCACTACTCCAACGGCGAGGTGGTCCGGACGAAGCGCGAGTACGAGCAGGAGCATCCCTTCGAGGACACGGTGGTAGCCCTGGACCGATTCAAGGAGTCGCCGCTCCTGGCCCAGCCGGGAACCCGCTACTCGTACTCGACCCACGGGTACATGCTGCTCGGTGCGGCGGTGACCCGGGCGGGGGGAGCGCCGCTCCACGAGCAGATCGACGGGAGCATCGCCGTCCCCCTGGGCATGTCCTCGCTCCAGCCGGACTACCAGTGGGTCGAGATCCCGGGGCGCGCGCGCGGGTACCAGCGCGTGGCTGGCGTGGTCCTGCCCTCCGTCGATCGTGATGTGAGCTGGAAGCTGGCGGGCGGAGGCTTCATCTCCACGGTCGGGGACCTCGCGCGCTTCGCCCGCGGGCTCATGGGGGAGGCCCTGCTCCCGCAGGAGGCGCTCGATCTCATGTGGACGCGGCAGCGCCTCGCCAGCGGCGAGCGCACCTCCTACGGGCTCGGGTTCGGCCTCGCCTCCGCCGGGGGGGAGCGCGTCATCCGGCATACGGGCTCGCAGCCCAAGACCCGGACCCTGCTCTCCCTACGGCCCGACAGCCAGCGGGCGGTGGTGGTCATGACCAACAGCGAGTTCGGGCGGGTCAAGCCCGTGGCCGCCGCGGCGTGGGCGGTCCTCGACCAGCGTCGCTGAGATCCCCAGCGGGTCGCGCCAGGGTCGAGTCGGTGGGTTCGAACTGTGCATTCTGTCGCTCCATCACTGGAGAAAACCCGACCTCGGCCCCATCCTCCATCCCGTCCCCGCCGAGCCCCAGGGCACCCTGCGCCCGCCCGGTTGGCCCTTCTCGAACTACCTCCTGAAATGATGAACACCCTCGCGGCCCTGACCCTGAGCAGCCTCGCCGCTCTCTCGACCCCCGTCCACGCGGACCAGACCTGGTTCGACGACTTCGACGCCGCCGCCGCGGCCGCGAAGGAGCAGGGCAAGGACCTCCTCGTCGACTTCACCGGTTCGGACTGGTGCGGCTGGTGCATCAAGCTCCACGACGAGGTCTTCCAGCACGACATCTGGATGGAGGGCGCGCAGAAGGACTACATCCTCGTGGCCCTCGACTTCCCCCGCGCCGAGGAGATCAAGGCGAAGGTCCCGAACCCCGAGCGGAACGAGGAGCTGCAGGCCAAGTACGGCGTGCGGGGCTTCCCGACCATCCTCATGATGACCGCGGACGGGGAGGTCTACGGCCGCACCGGGTACCAGGCCGGCGGCCCGGAGAAGTACCTCGAGCACATGGCCGAGCTCCGCAAGGGGCGGGAGCAGCTCATGGCAGCCAAGGCCATCGCCGACGACTTCGCGGCGGCCCAGGACGACGCGAGCCGTTGGAAGCTCTGGCTCGCCGCGATCACGATCTACGAGGAGGCCGCCTCGGGTGCTCCCTTCCTGCCCTCCCTCGACGGCCCGGTGCGCTTCGCCCTGACGGCTGACGCGGACAACAAGAAGGGCTCCAAGGGGCGCACCATGATGGCCCTGCTCAAGAGCGGCCTCGCCACCGAGGAGGACGTCGCGATGGCGGCCGAGCTCGATCCGAAGAACGCCCTCGGCATGATGGACTACGTCGCGGACGCGAAGTTCTCGGTCGTGAGGGACGACGCCTCGGCCAAGGCGGCGCTCGCCGTGCTCGACCAGGTCAACGAGCTCGGCTTCAAGGACAACACGGTCGCCTTCCGCCTCAACTTCACCGCGGCGCGCTGGTGCGCCGGGCCCCTCGCGGACGATGAGGCGAAGGTTCAGTACGCGACCCGCGCCAAGGCCATCGGGTCCGACGACAAGAACCAGATGCTGCTCCTCGACGAGTGGATCGGCTGATCCCCGCCGATGCGTCCGGCAAGTGGCCGCGCCCCGCGAGGGGCGCGGCCACTTTCCTTGGGCGTCGGATCCTGAGGGCCGAGACTTCCGGCCGTGGGGCATCCGGTCGCGCCTCCTCGCCGAAGAGCGCCGTGTCCCCTGAACCCAGACCCACAAGAAGGACCCCTTCCATGCGCACTGCACACCTCCTCAGCCTCCCGATCCTCGCCGCCC
>CAZEFP010000083.1:5857-9546 GCA_964511565.1 uncultured Planctomycetaceae bacterium | reverse complement strand
GGCTTGAGGAAGTCGTCGATGGCCGCCCCCTCCTTCAGGAACTCGGGGTTCGAGACCACGTCGAACTCGTGCTTGGCGTGGGGCGCCATGGCGGCCTCGACCTTGCGCGCCGTCCCCACGGGGACCGTGGACTTGTCCACCACCACGGTGTAGCCGGTCATGTGCTTGGCGATGCTCTCGGCGGCGGCCAGCACGTACTTGACGTCGGCGCCGCCGTCCTCACCCGGCGGGGTCCCCACGGCGATGAAGGCCACCTGGGCGTCCTTCATGCCCTCGGCGTAGTCGGTCGTGAAGTGCAGGCGCCCGTCGCGGACGTTGCGCTTGATGAGCTCCTCGAGGCCGGGCTCGAAGATCGGGACGACACCGTTCCTCAGGCCGTCGATCTTCTTCTGGTCGATGTCGATGCAGGTGACCGTGTTGCCGCTCTCGGCGAAGCAGGTTCCTGCGACGAGCCCGACGTAGCCGGATCCGATGACTGCGATACGCATGGAGGAGTTGGAGGAGTTGGAGGAGTTGGAGTCAGTGGGGCGCTGAGGTGGGGTTGGCTCTGCGCTTGTAACGGCTGACCATGATTGAGGATCGGTTTTCGATCCCCGGCCTCTGAACAGGCAGAGCCCGATGCGGCAGAATAACGGCGCTGGCGACCCCGAGGGGGTCAATAGCACCTCCTAAGAGGGCGATTAACTCAGCTGGTAGAGTGCCTCGCTTACACCGAGGATGTCGGGGGTTCGAGCCCCTCATCGCCCACCAGGTGTCTCCTTTTGCGCATTGGTGGCGCAGCGTCCCGGCCTGAGGCTCGCGTCAGTTCGCGAGGAGCATGGCGACGGCGCGGCCGGCCACGCGGGTGACGGCGAGGAGTCCCGGTTGCGTCCCCTCGGTTCGGAATCGCCGGGCGAGGGCCTCGGCGCTCTCGGGGTGGTGACGGGTCTTGACGGTGAGGGGACCCACGGAGTGGGTGCGGAGCAGCGCGCGCACGCGCCGGCGATCCCCCGGGACCACCTCGACGATGCGCCAGCTTCGCGCCATCGGGTGGTCGACGGGTTCACCTGCGATGAGGAAGCCGCCCGGTCCCGGGGCCTCCAGGGGAGCGAGCCCGAACTCGGCGGCGAAGGACCCGACGAGGTCCGCTCGCCAGAGGGCCGGGTCGAGCTCCACCAGCCACTGTTCAGCCCGCGCCTCCCGCTCGGACGCTGGGAGCCCATGGCGGTCTCCCGCGTAGGAACTGGCCTCACCCGTCGAGCGCAGCGAGACGGCCTCCCGGGGCGGGGCGTCGGAGGCGAGGGCGCCGCTCCACGCGCTGAGCTCCCTCATCTCCCCGTCCAGCGAGGTCCATGAGAACGCCAGAGGCAGGCCACCAGCGGGCTGGGAGAGGGTGGCCTCATCGATCGACGGGGGCAGCTTCACACAGGCACCCGCCAGGCTAGCTGCCGCCTGGAAGACGGCCTCCAGGGGCGGACTCCAACGATCGGATCGCCCCTCCCGGGGCCCGGCGGGTCGACGGTCCGGATCGAACAGGCCGAGGAGGAGGGGCGCTGCAGCGGCAAGGAAGGGCGGCGCGATCGCGTCGCCCAGGACGACCACGTCGCCGCGCCGCCCTCGAGCCCCCCCGGCAGCCTCCCGGGCGCAGGCGAGGTTGGCCGCGGCGCACCGGAGCGTCTCCGGGTCCTTGTCGGTGGCGAGGACGCGGTCGAAGCGCTCGGCGAGGGCGAGGAGGTCCGAGCCCACGCCGCAGCACGCGTCCCAGGGCGTCCGGTCTCTCCCTGCCCGGGCGAACCTGTCGGCGCGGTGACGGGCGACGACGCTCGCGGTGGCCTGCTCGGCGCCCTTGGAGGTCAGGAAGCGCAGGAGCGCGGGATCCAGGCGTGGGCGGTGACGCCGCGTGAGCTCGGCCTGTAGGGAGACGAAGCGCGCCACCTCCGGTCCCTTCGCGGCTCGGAGACGGTCGAGCTCTCCCAGCGAGGGCGCCGCCGCGCCGAGCGCGTCCCAGCGACCGGCGCACCCCGGGCGCAACGGCGCCAGCTCCCTCCAGACCGCGTCTTCCACCGGCCTATTCGAGCCGCTCTCCCCGCCCCGTGGAAGTCAATACGGGGAAGGCGTGCTCAGCGGACCTCGAAGACGTACGGCTCCGCGGCGTCCGAGAACCGGGACCCCGCCGGGAGGAGGTGGTGGAGGAGGCGCACCTCCAACCGCTCGATCCTCGGCTCGGTCCGGAGGGACTGAAGGGGGACCCGCAGGAGCGAGACCGCATCCGGCCAGCGTGGGTCGATGACCAGGCCGCTGGTGGAGAGCAAACGGTCGCCCGTTCCCTGCGGCGGCCGCTCGGCGCCCAGCGGGTCGAGGACGAGCCGCGAGCCATCGCTTCGGACCGCGGTGATGATCGTGTCGAACACCTGGGGCAGGTCTGCCACGGGTCCTTCCGGTCCGGGCGGCGCGAAGCCGGCGACGAACTCGAGGACGCCCCTCCGGGTCCGGTGGCGAATGTCCGGCGGGGTGAACGTCCCGACCCTGCGCAGCAGGACGAGCGGATCGATCCGGGCGGCCCCGGTGTCCTGGCGGCCCGCGGTCACCATCGGCTCGTACGACGACATGAGGCCACCGAGGGCCTCGCGGTGGGCGGGGCTGTCCTCGGGGTCGAGGCCGAGGATGTACTCCGGCAGGAGCTCATCACCGACGACCATGGTCAGGCCGTTCAGCCACGGCAGGATGTACTCGGGCTCCTCGGAGAGCGCGGCGGCGAGGTGGGTCCGGGGCGGAGAGGGGGACCACGAGGCCGGCTCGTGCCCGGGCAGGGCATCCGTCCGTCCCAGCATGTCCATCACGCGGAAGGGAGCGAGGTAGCCGATGGCTCCCGGCCACGGGGTGAGCAGCGTCGCGTCCCCGGGGAGCCGGTCCCTCAGGAAACCGCCGATGTGTCGGAGTGTGTTGGTGTCCCGGACCTCCGAGTAGAGGCTCGGTCGCCCGAGGGTGCGGTCCGGTTCGGGCCAGCGCTCCGCGCGCGGTGCCAGGAGCCGAGCGACGACGGTCTGCTCACCCGCGTTGGGTGACTCGCCTGGAAACCGATTGACGGCCAGGGACCCGACGCTCGTGAGCAGGATCGAGATCCAGGCCACGCGTTCCAGCATGGGGCGGTAGGTGTCCAGGGCCATCCGGAGGCCCTCCTGGATGGCGATGAACGCAAACGGGAGCGCGGGAACGAAGGCGAGGTCGAAGGTCAGCGGGCCCCCGCCGCCGAGGACGGTCACGGCGCACCAGGAGATGGCGATGACCAGGGCCCGGCGTCCGACCGGGACAGCTCCCGCCGGAGCAGCGCGACCAGCGGATAGACCAGCAGGATGGGGGAGACCGTCGAGACCAGGAAGTCCCTGAGCTGAGCGAGCCCCTGGGCCGCGTCTTCGGGGGCCCAGGTGAAGATCCGCTCCACATCCGTGAGCAGGGAAGCCCCCGCCCACTCGGCGAGGGCGAGGGTCGCTGCAGCCGGAAGGAAGAACAGCACCCTACGGGTCCTCGAAGGTGAGCCGAAGAGCTCGGGGCGCAGCATCGACTGGACGAAGAGGAGCAGCACGAGCAGGACCGAGGCCGCGCTGGAGATCGCGAGGAGGGCGAGAGCGAGCGCGGCGGCGACGGGACGGTCCTTCTCGATGGCGACGAAGGCGGTGGTCCCCAGCGCCATCACGAACGGCCACTCGGTC
>CAZEFP010000083.1:1923-5847 GCA_964511565.1 uncultured Planctomycetaceae bacterium | reverse complement strand
GGTCCCGCTCCCGCCGGCGGCGGCGACGGCGCCGCACGAGACCAGGAGGACGGCCGAGACCACGCTCAGGATCCTCGTCAGGTCGAAGCGGGTGCAGAGCCAGACCGTGGCGAGGACGGAGAGGATCCCGGTGACCTGCACCCCTCGGGTGACGGGCAGGTACAGCCGCTCGAAGACGGATCCGATGAAGACGAGCAGGGGGGAGGGATAGGACCACAGCCCGCCGACCGTCTCCGCCGTCGCGGGATCGCGCCACCAGAAGACGCTTCCCTCGGTCACCAGGTTCCGGGCCAGCCGGAAGGCCACGTGCGCGGACTCGTAGGGCGCTCCGAAGGTGCCACCGTCGTCCCTGTGCACCACGAGGACGTGGGTCAGGAGCGCGGCGAAGGCGAAGAGGAGCGCGGTGATGCGGTTCATCAGTTCGTCTCGAAGCGGACGTCCTCCGTCGCTCCGGCCGTGACGACGATATCCGACTGGCGGCGGGTGCGTCCGGCGACCACCGTCACCCGGTAGCGTCCCGGGCGGAGGTCGATGAGGACGAACCGCCCCTCGGGGTCCGTGCGAGTGGCTCGGAAGTCGTCGGCCTCGAGCACCACGCTGCTCTCCCCCGTGGCCGCCTCCGCCTCGGTCAGGGGCTCGGCGCGGATCAGGGCGCCACGCAGCGGCCGCTCCACCCCGTCGCCGCCGGTGGCGCGCGCGGTCACCGTGCCCCGGATGGCGCCCGCCAGCGAGGCGAGGCGCAGCTCCCCCGTCGCGCCGTCCGCACCGTGCTGGAGGGTGATCGCGTCGTCCTCTCCGGTGGAGAGCAGGTCCGGCCCGCTCCCGCCGCGGTCCTGGGGGGCCAGCAGGATGACCCGGTAATCCCCCTCCTGGAGCAGCGGGGCGTCGAAGCGGCCCGTGGTGTCCACGGACACGCGCCTGGGAAATCCGCCGGCGAGGTCGGAGGGGGGGAGGAGGGGGCGGAACAGCAGTTCGTAGCCGCCGGCTGGATCCGCCAGGGGCCCGAGGTCCACCTGTCCGCGGAGGTCCTGGAGCGCCAGCTCGTCGGGCACCTCGGGCGCCACGATCCGCCGCTTCAGTTCGAGGGTCACGGGTGCCGGTGCGGCCGGGTCGAGCTCGACCTCGAAGGCCGTGGCCTGCAGACCGAGGGCCGTCACGAGGACTCGCTTGGGACCGGACTTCAGCTCGGGAAGGGCAAACGTCCCGTCCGACGCCGTCCAGGTCCAGACGGGCCGAGTGCCTTCCCGGAGGGAGACCCCCGCGCCGTCCACCGGGGCGCCATCGGGACCGACCACCCGCCCCTCGAGCGTCTGGTCTCCGAGGGAGAGGTCCACCGGCGGCATCGGGGCGCCCGGCGGCGGCTCGGAGAACGGGAAGTCCAGCGGAGGGTCCGTGAGGACCGCCGCGGCGACCACCCCGAAGACCACCGTCAGGGCGGCCAGCGGGATCAAGGAGAGCACGCGGGGGCGCCTCACGAGCCACCTCCCCGGGCGCCGATGAGGGCCTCACAGAGCTGTCGGCAGGGCGCGAACTCGTCGAAGAGCCCCGGTTCGATGCCGTTCCAGAACTCGTCCAGCCCGCGCCATCCGGCCCGCTCGTACCCGAGCAGGCGTACGCCCAGCTGCAGTCGGTCACAGGCCTTGATGAAGCGCGCCTCCGGGGTCTCCTGGGCCTGGTACTCCGCGAAGGCCGCGCGCGCCGTGTCCGAGAGAGGCGAGAGGAGCTCGTCGGCGAGGCTCGCCTCGAGGGCGCGCTTCTGCCCTGACCCGAGCCGCGCCCCGGCGGGGCCAGGGATGTCTCCGCTGCGGGCCTCCGGGGCGTCGTGGAGCACCGCCATGGCGAGCACCCGCCCGAGGTCCAGCGGCAAATCGACGCGGGGGGCGAGGGCGAGGGCCACGTGGGCGACGCCGAGCAGGTGTCCGGCCACGGACTCCGCCGGCTGGACGCCCCGCAGCACCCAGCCCGTGCGCGGGAGTGCGTCCAGGGGCCCCAGGTCCAGGAGGGCCTCCAGGAGATCTCGCGGCGTTGGATCGTGCTGGTCGTCGGCAGACATGTCTCGCGGCCGACTTTCTGCCGGTCCTCTCCCCGAGCTTGCGGGGCCTTGCACCTATAATGGTGCGCTATTTCGCCGGGGCCAAACGCGCATTCGCGCCTCCAACCCCGGTGCCCTCGACACGGACCCATGTTCCTCCACCTCCAGAGCACCATCGACGACGCACAGCGCGCGGCCGTCGCGGCGGCGGCGCGAGGCCTCGGTCTTCGCCTGGTGGAGCAGGACCCCGGGGCCTGCCTGGTCGAGCTGAGGGCGGAGGGGGTCCCTGCGCCCGAGCGTGGCGTGGTGGTCTCCGTCTTCACCGCGCTGGGGGGCGTGATCGAGGTCCTCGACCGCCCGGGCGAGCCCCCGATGTGGTCGTCGGCCCGCAGGGCGCCGACGATCGTCGAGGTGGCGGGAGCGACCTTCGGCGGAGGGAGCGCCTCCATCATCGCCGGTCCCTGCGCCGTGGAGGATGGGGAGCAGCTGCTGGAGATCGCGCGCGCCGTCCAGGCCCGCGGCGCCACCCTGCTCCGAGGCGGAGCCTTCAAGCCGCGCTCCTCGCCCTACTCCTTCCAGGGCCTCGGAGCGCCGGGCCTCGCACACCTCCGGGACGTCCGCGCGGCGACGGGGCTCGGCATCGTGACCGAGGTGCTCGACCCCAGGGACATCGAAGCGGTCGTCGAGGCGGCCGACATGGTCCAGGTGGGCGCGCGGAACATGGCGAACTCCTCGCTGCTCAAGGAGCTCGGGAAGATCGAACGTCCGGTCCTCCTCAAGCGGGGTTTCGGGGCGACGGTCGAGGAGTTCCTCGGAGCGGCCGAGTACCTTATCTGCGGAGGGAACACCCAGGTCGTGCTCTGTGAGCGCGGCATCCGCAGCTTCGACCAGGTGACCCGCAACCTCCTGGACGTGGGCGCCATCGCCCACCTCCGCGGGGCCACCCATCTCCCGGTGATCGCCGATCCGTCCCACGCCGCAGGTCGCTCCGACCTGGTCCGAGCGATCGGGCGCGCGGGGATGGCAGCGGGCGCCGACGGCCTGATGGTCGAGGTCCACCTCGACCCCTCCGCGGCCCTCTCCGACGGCCAACAGGCCATCGACCCCGACGAATTCGAGGCGCTCGTCCAAGACGCGGGCGTCCTCTGCGAGCTGGACGGACGGACGCTCCAGACCGGAGACCACCAGGTCCCCCACCCACCCCTCCCCAAGATCCCTACCCACCTGCGAGGCACCGCGTGAGAACCCCCTACGTCGCTGGCAACTGGAAGATGAACCTGGACCGTCGCGCCGCGCGCGACCTCGCCGTGGCCGTGCGTGAGCACGCCGTGAGCGGCGTCGACGTGGGCCTCTTCCCGGCGATGGTGCACCTGGACGAGGTCACCCGCGCCACGGCCGGGTCGCACGTGAAGGTCGGCGGTCAGAACTGCAGCGACGAGCAGGAGGGCGCCTTCACGGGGGAGGTGTCCGCCCGGATGCTGAAGGACATCGGCGCCACCGTCGCCCTGATCGGGCACTCGGAGCGCCGCCATGTCTACGGCGAGTCCGACGAGTTCATCGCCCGGAAGGTGCGCCGGGCCCTCGAGGACGGCCTGGAGGTCATGCTCTGCGTGGGGGAGACCATCGAGGAGCGCCGGGACGGGCGCACCGAGGCCGTCTGCCAGGCCCAGCTCACCTCGGGCCTCGAGGGCATCGATTCGGCCGCCCTGGCCCGGGTTTCCGTGGCCTACGAGCCCGTTTGGGCCATCGGGACGGGCGAGACCGCCACCCCGGAGCAGGCTGGCGCGGTGCACTCCTACCTCCGGGGGGTCCTCTCCGGGGCCTTCGGTGAGGAGCACGCGACCGCCATGCGGATCCTCTACGGGGGCAGCGTGAAGCCCACCAACGCCGCC
>CAZEFP010000083.1:0-1913 GCA_964511565.1 uncultured Planctomycetaceae bacterium | reverse complement strand
CCGAGCTCATGGCCGTTCCTGACATTGATGGCGCCCTTGTGGGCGGCGCCTCCTTGCGGCCCGAGCTGTTCCTCCCGATCATTGACGCCGCCAGCTGAGGCTCGGCGCCCCGAATTCCGCGGACGCCGCCCAGGCCCGCCCCCTCAAGAACGATGCTCATCACGCTCCTCTACATCCTGTTCGTCGCTGCGGCGATCATCCTCACCGTCGTCATCCTCCTCCAGGAGGGCAAGGGCGGTGGCTTCGGGGATGCCCTCGGCACGGCCGGTCAGCAGGCCTTCGGTGTGAAGGCTTCGGGAGTGCAGCGCTTCACGGCCTGGGTCGCCATCGCGTTCCTCGCCTCGGCGGTGTTCATCCACATCCTCAACAACAAGCGTCAGAACCAGAGCTCGCTCTCGGACGCCGCCCCGTACGTCTCCGTGGAGGAGGTCAGCGGGTTCGAGCTCCGCTGATCCCCGCCAGGGCCGCCCGCTCCGCTCCGGGGCGCAAGCATGACGCTCTTCTCGATGACCGGTTTCGGCGCCGCCCGCGCCGAGCGCACGCTGGCAGACGGCGCGGAGCTCTCGATCTCCGTCGAGATCCGGACGGTCAACCACAAGCACCTGCAGGCGAAGGTGCGCCTCCCGCAGGGCTACGCTGCGCTGGAAGGTGCGGTGGACAAGGCGGTGCGTGCCCGGCTCTCCCGAGGGGCCGTCCAGGTCGGCGTCGAGGTCACTCGCACCGGCGGACAGCCCTCCTTCAGCATCGACCTCCCGGCGGTGGAGCGATACGAGCAGCTTCAGAAGTCCCTGGGCCAGCGGTTCCAGGGCCTGCGTCCCATCGACTCGGTGAGCGAGATCCTCGGCCTCCCCGGCGTGCTCGTTCACGATCGCTCCCGCCAGAGCGTGGACCTCGCGGGGGAGGAGGCGAGCGCGGTCCTCGGAGTCGTGGGCGAGGCGCTCGACGCGCTGCTGGAGATGAGGGCCACCGAGGGGCAGGCCATGGGGGCCGACGTGGCTGGCTCGGGCGAGGAGATCGCCGCCCTGGTGGCGCGCATCTCGGAGCGCATGGCGGACGCCGCGACGCGACATCGGGCTCGCCTCGTCGAGCGCGTCGGGGAGCTGGCGGGGGACAAGGGCCTCTCGGAGGCGGATCTCGCCCGCGAGATCGCGCTGCTGGCGGATCGGCTCGACATCTCCGAGGAGATCACCCGGCTCGACAGCCACCTCGCGCAGCTCCGGTCGGTGCTCGCCGGCGGCGGCTCGGTCGGGCGTCAGCTGGACTTCCTGGCCCAGGAGTTCTTCCGGGAGGCCAACACCGTGGGCTCCAAGTGCAACGACGCCGAGGTGGCGCACCTGGTCGTCGAGCTGAAGACCCACGTGGAGCGCCTGCGGGAGCAGGTGCAGAACATCGAATGACCTCCTCCGAACCCAAGGGCTCCGTCCTGCTCATCTCCGGCCCCTCGGGCTGCGGAAAGAGCACCATCTGCAAGCAGCTGCTCGAGGACGACCAGGTGGTGTTCAGCGTCTCGGCGACGACGCGCACGCCGAGGCCCGGCGAGGTGGACGGGCAGCACTACCACTTCCTCTCCGTGGACGAGTTCAAGGCTCGGATCGAGGCGGGGGACTTCGTGGAGCACGCCGAGGTCCACGGGAACATGTACGGCACCCTCCGCGCGCCCATGCGCGACGCGATCGCGGCCGGCAAGACCTACCTCGTGGAGATCGACGTCCAGGGTGCCCTGCAGCTGAAGGCGCTCGAGGTGGACGGGATCTACGTCTTCGTGGCGCCGCCGAGCTTCGAGGTGCTGCGCCAGCGCCTCTCGGGGCGCGGCACCGAGACGCCGGAGGTCCTCGAGCGGCGCCTGAAGAAGGCCGAGGACGAGTATCGCGAGCGGGTCAAGTACGATCACATCGTCGTGAACGACGACCTCG
>CAZEFP010000082.1:792-9573 GCA_964511565.1 uncultured Planctomycetaceae bacterium | reverse complement strand
GACGCTGGCGCGAGGATCATGACGGCCCGCACCCTCACCCTGCTGCTCCTCGGCCTCGCCTCCTGCGAGGGGGAAGAGCCTCCCTCGGGGGGGGCCGTCGAGCTGGAGTACGACGGGGGAGCCCTCGATGGCAGTGAGGACCAGCTCATCCCGGACGTGGTCATCGAGCAGGGGCTCCCCGCAGGAGGCGCGGGCGCCGCTGAGGCGAGCGAGCGGGCCGCGGAGGTCCAGGCGGAGCTCGAGGCGAAGGCGGCCGCCTTCGAGACGATGCCCATCGACGATCTCCTCGCCTCCATGGGGCTGGCGCGGGATGAGGAGACGCAGATGATGGACCTGCCGGATGAGACCATCCGCCAGCTCGCCATCGCGCGGCTCTGGCGGGAGGCGGCCCGGCCGGATGACGGCGGCGCGCCGCGCCGGCGGGAGGACGGGCGCCTGGAGGTCCGCTTCCGGCACCTCTCCCTCGACGAGCTCGGCGACGAGGCCTACGAGTCCGTCATGGACGACCTGATGCGCGGCGAGAAGCGGTTCCCCGAGCAGGTCGCCAGCCTCGACGGGGAGCGCGTGGAGATCGTCGGCTACATGATCCCCGAGGAGTGGCAGCGCCGGGAGGTGACCGAGTTCATGCTCGTCCGCGACCTCCTCGCCTGCTGCTTCGGCGGGGCGCCTCAGCCAGACGAGTGGATCCACGTCTCCATGAAGGAGGGCAGCGGCTCACCCTACTTCCCCTTCGTCGCGGTGAGCGTGACGGGGACGCTCCGCATCGAGGGCATCGACGATGGAGCCGGCTATGCCGCTGGCTGCTTCCGGATCGAGGGGACGGCGACCGAGGAGCTCTGAGCTCGTCCCCGCGGCGGCCACGGTAAGGGTCGTATCAGTCCTGGTCAGTTCTCCCCGCTGGGAGCGCCAGGAGCCCCCCGGATTCGAGGCCCGGACTATGCTCGAAACGTCCGCGCGCGCGCCCTCGGCGTGCGACCGGCGGACCGCCTTCCAGCCCTGTCACGCTCCGGCCGTAGCCGGAGAGGACCCCCCATGCGCCGATCCCTTTGGCCCCAGGCCCTCCTCACCTTCCTGTTCGCGTGCTCCCTCGCTCCCGCCGCCTTGGCGGCGCAGGACGAGCTTGGCCGCCGCCCCCTGGAGCACGAGGACTACGGGCGGTGGAACTCCGTCCGGAGCTCCGGGCTGTCGCCCGACGGCGCCTGGGTCGCCTTCACGACCCGGCCGGCCGAGGGGGACGGCACGCTGACGATCCGGAGGATCGCGACCCAGGAGCAGTTCACGATCGAGCGCGGCACCTCCGCGAGCTTCACGCGGGACAGCGGCCACGCCGTGTACCTCGTCCAGGCCCCGAAGAAGGACGGTGAGGAGGGGGGCCGCGGCAGCGGCGCCTCCAGCCTCGAGATCCTCGACCTGGGGACCGAGCGGACGGTCACCCTCCCAGGGGTGCGCTCCTTCCGGCTCCCGGAGGAGGGCAACGGCTGGGTCGCCTACTCCCCGTCCGGCGGCGCCGACGACGCGGCGGCGCGCAAGGGCGCGTCGGAGATGAGCGAGACCTACCGTATCGCGGGCGGCGCCCTCGGGCCCGCCGGCGCCGGTGGAGTGGAGGAGCCCGCGGAGGAGTCGGCTGGCGAGGGGAAGGCGCCCCGCAAGGGCGGCAAGAAGAAGGGTAAGGACGCGCGCGAGAAGAAGAACGGGGGGGTGCTCGTGCTCCGGAACCTGGCGACGGGGATGGAGCAGCGGATTCCCGACGTCACGTCCCACCGCTTCAGCAAGTACGGCCGCTGGCTGGTGTACGCGACGTCCGCCACGGACGCTGAGGACGACGGCGTGTTCGCCATGGAGCTCGCCACGGGCGAGATCCAGCCGCTGATCACCGGGCGCGGGGCCTATCAGTCCATCGCCATCAGCGAGGACGAGAAGCGGGTCGCGTTCCTCTCGGACCGCGATGACTACGGCCCCGAGAAGCCGAGCATGTCCCTCTACCACTGGGCCGAGGGCGACGAGGCGGCGGCGAAGATCGCGGGCGAGGAGACCGAGGGGATCCCGGAGGGCTGGTGGATCGCCGCCTCGGGCCCGCGCTTCACCGAGGACGGCCGGCGCATCCTCTTCAACACCCAGCCGCGCCCCGAGGACGCGGGCAAGACCAAGGCGCAGCTGGAGAAGGAGAAGAAGGCCAAGGCCAAGGACCCGGTCGTCAAGCTCGACATCTGGCACTGGAAGGACGACGCCCTTCAGCCCCGCCAGCTGCTCCAGGCCGAGCGGGAGCGCCGGCGGAGCTACCAGGCCCTCTTCGACATCGAGGCGGGCAAGGTCGTCCAGCTGGCCACCAAGGAGATGCCCTCCGTGCGGGTGGACGGACGCTCCTCCAGCGACATGGCCGTCGGGACGTCGTCCGCCAAGTACGCCGTCTCGGAGTCGTGGGAGTCTCCCGGCTTCAGCGACTCCTACGTCGTCGACCTCAAGTCCGGCGAGGCCCGCCTGGTGCTCGAGCGCGTCCGTGGCACGGCGACCATGTCGCCCGCCGGGAAGTTCCTCACCTGGTGGGACCCGGACCAGCGCAAGTACTTCGCGATGCCGACCGCGGGCGGCGACACGGTGGACCTCTCGGAGGGGATCCCCACGTCCCTCGCGAACGAGCTCCACGACACGCCGGCGCCCCCGCGCTCCTACCGCACCGCAGGGTGGTTGGACGATGACGCCGCGCTGCTGGTCTACGATCGCTTCGACATCTGGCAGGTGGACCCCACCGGCGCGGAGGCGACGCGCTGCCTCACGGGCGAGCGCGGCCGCGCGGAGCGGCTCCGCTACCGCTACCAGTCCCTCGACCGCGAGGAACGCTCCATCGACCCCGCCGAGCCCATGTTGCTGACGGTGTTCGACGAGGGCACCAAGGCCTCGGGGGTGGCGCGGCTCGACCCCGCGACGGGCGAGATCACGACGCTGCTCATGCTCGACGAGCGGATCGGCGCCCCGGTCAAGGCCAAGGACGCCGACACCCTCGTGATGACCCGCCAGACCTTCCGCCGCTACCCGGACCTGTGGGCGACCACCACGGCGTTCGAGAGCCTCAAGCGCCTGAGCTGGGCCAACCCCCAGCAGCGCGAGTACCTCTGGGGCACCGCGGAGCTCGTGCACTACGAGACGACCGAGGGAGTTCCGCTGGACGGGATCCTCTACAAGCCCGACAACTTCGACCCGACGCGCAAGTACCCCATGATGGTGTACTTCTACGAGCGCAACTCGGACAACCTGCACCGCTACGTGACGCCGTCGGCGGGCAGCTCGTCCATCAACTACGCGTTCTACGTCAGCCGCGGCTACGTCCTGTTCGTCCCGGACATCCCCTACACGACGGGGGAGCCGGGGATCAGCTGCGCCAACGCGGTGCTCCCCGGGGTGCAGTCCATCGTGGACATGGGCTTCGTGGACCCGGACCGGATCGGCGTCCAGGGGCACAGCTGGGGCGGCTATCAGATCGCGTACCTGGTGACCATGACGAACGTCTTCGCCTGCGCGGAGTCGGGCGCACCGGTCAGCAACATGACCAGCGCCTACGGCGGCATCCGCTGGGCCAGCGGGCTCAGCCGGATGTTCCAGTACGAGAAGACCCAGAGCCGCATCGGCGGCACCCTCTGGGAGGCGCGGGACCTGTACCTGAAGAACTCGCCGGTGTTCTACGCCGACAAGATCGAGACGCCGCTCCTGATCCTCCACAACGACGAGGACGGAGCCGTCCCGTGGTACCAGGGCATCGAGCTCTTCGTGGCCATGCGGCGGCTTGGCAAGCCCGCCTGGATGCTGAACTACAACGGGGAGGCCCACGGGCTGCGGCGGCAGGAGAACCGGGAGGACTTCGCCCGGCGCATGCAGCAGTTCTTCGACCACTACCTCATGGACGGGCCCGCGACCCGCTGGATCGCCGAGGGCGTCCCGGCGGTCGACAAGGGGCGCGAATTTGGCTTCGAGCCTGTCCCGGCCCCTGTGGTCGAGGAAGCGCCCGCGGAGGCGCTCCCGGAGGGCGCTGCGAGCGAGGAGTGATCCCCTCCTCGATGGGGCGATCCGACCGGGCCGAGATTGATGGACCTCTCCCTCGCAGCTTGAGCGGGGGAGAGAACACAATGTCGCCATGCCCAGGTCCCGCCACGAACTCGCCCTGCTGCTCCCGGTCGTCGCGCTGACGGTCGCCTGCCCCAAGGACACGTCGATCTTCGACGACCAGACGCCGCCCACGGCGACCCTCGACTTCCCGTTCGACGGCGCGCTGGCGAGCGGCCCTGCGCTCACCTTCAGGGGGACGGCCCAGGACCCCTCCGGGGTCACGTCGGTGACGGTCGACTTCGCCGAGACGTCCACCACGAACGGATACGCCACGTGGGAGGTGTCGCTCGAGATCCCGACGGGGGACCTGTTCGTCCAGGTCGGAACGCGGGACCAGTTCAACTACGACCCCCAGGCGGTGACCATCAACATGGAGCGCCAGGGAGAGCTGGTGGGGCCCACGGCGCTGGACTTCAACCCCTCGACGGGCCAGCTGGTCTTCACGGATGTGGAGCTCGAGGGCCTCTCGGGGCTGGTGCCGTCCGAGGCGATCACGCAGAACCTGAGCGCACCGAACATCGGGCTGGGTCCGGAGCTGGCTGGCTGCTCGGGGGTCGCAGTGGACGGCGCGTCGGCGACCGCCTACGTCGTGGATTCGATCACCCCCGGGCTGCTCGCCGTGGACCTCAGCTCCGGGACGCGGACCGTCTTCTCCGACGGGGCCACCGGCGCGGGGACGGCCTTCTCCTCGCCCGTGGACGTCGCCCTGGACGCGACCGGCGCGCGGCTGCTGGTGACCGACGACGGGCTGGACGCGGTGATCGCGGTGGACCTCGCCACGGGCGACCGCTCGGTCCTCTCCGACGGTGTCACGGGCACCGGGGCGGCCCTGACCTCGCCGGCGGGCGTCGCCATCGACAGCGTCGGTGGAGCCCTCTACGTGGCGGATCGCGCCGGGTCCGTGGTGCAGGTGGACCTCACGACGGGGGACCGGACGACGGTCTCCGGAGGAGGAACGGGCGCTGGCCCGGCCCTCTCGGCGCCGACCTACCTGAGCCTCGACCTCACCATGGATCGGCTGTTCGTGAGCGACCTCGGCCTGGGGGCGATCCTCGAGGTGAACCTGACGTCGGGGGATCGAGTGGAGGTCTCCGGGCCGGGTGCGGGCACGGGGGACCTCTTCGAACAGCTCGAGGACCTCTGGCTCGACGAGGCCATGGGCCGACTGCTCGTGCTCGACAGCGGCGCTCCGGCCGTCCGGTCCGTGGACCTCGCGACCGGGGACCGCACGCTCTTCTACGAGTTCCGCAAGGGAACGGGGGATCGCGACGTGACCCTCGACGCGGTGACCACCGCTCCGGTGGGCGCCGACGCGATCTACGCGGTGGCCCGAGGGGAGGCGACCATCCTCCGGCTCGCGACGCCGAGCGGCGACCGGACCGTGCTCTCGGACGCCTCCACGGGTGCAGGCCCCGCTCTGGTCGAGCCGACGGATGTACGGTCCGTGGCGCCGGGCGGCGCGGCGGGGCTCGACGGTCAGCTCCTCGTGGTCGACCGGGGCCTTGCGGCGCTGCTCTCCGTGGACCCTGCGACGGGGGATCGAACGGTGCTCTCGGCCGGAGGGACGGGGACAGGGGCGGCCTTCGTGGACCCTGCGGGCGTCGCGGTGGACACCACCGGGGCCATCGCCTGGGTCACGGACCTGGGCACGGATACGGTGGTGGAGGTGGATCTCACCAACGGCAACCGAACCACGATCTCTGGCGGAGGTTCCGGGGCCGGGCCGGCCTTCGATGCCCCGGTCCGCGCGCTCCAGGACCCGGGTGACCCCGGCCGGCTGCTCGTGATGGACCGCGGCCTGCTGGCCGTCGTCGCCGTGCAGCTGACGGCGGGCGCCGGGGCGGGAGACCGGACGGTCCTCTCCGACGGCACCACGGGCACGGGCGATCCGTTCCAGTCCCTGGCGGGCGCGGCGATGACCGCCGCCGGGCTCCTCGTGTGCGATCCCACCGCGGGAGAGCTGGTCCTGGTGGACCTGGCCTCGGGCGACCGGACCCTGGCCGCGGGCGGCGCCGTGGGCTTCGGCCCGCGCCTCGATGCTCCCAGCGGCCTCGCGGCGCGGACGGGGGGAGACGGCCTCTACCTCGTCACCGACGGGGCGACGTTCCTGGTGGAGCCCACGGTGGGGGACCGGGTGGTCCTCTCCCTCTGAGCAGGCGACGCGCTCCCCGGGGATCGGGCCAGTGGTCCGCGGACCCTCAACGGACGCTGAGCAGCTCCATCTCGAACTTGAGGTCGCCGCGCCCGGGGTACGCCAGCGCCTCCGGCATGAGGATCACGAAGCTGTCGCCCACCCGCATGCGGGAGACGACCTTGTCCCATCCGACGATGGCCTGGCCGGAGCCGACGCGGAACGTGAAGGGCCTGCTGCCCGGGTCGAGCACCTCCCCACTGGCCTTCATGGCCTTGTAGGCCAGGGTGGCCGTCTTGCCCGTGCCGCAGGCCGGCCCGGACCCGTTGCCGCGGACCTCGAGGATCTGGACGTCGGGCACACCCGGTATCCCGGAGGGGATGGTGTCGCCCACGGCCCACCCGTCGGTCGCGGGCGCCGTGGGTGCAGGCTCGGCGGGGGCCGTCTCGGCGGGCGAGGCGTCGGTTCGGGGAGAGGGCTGCTCGGCGCACGAGGCGGCGGCCGCGGCCAGGAGCGCGGCGGAGAGGATCAGGACGTTCATGGTCCCTGGAGGCTAGGCGATCGGCGCACCAGAGGCGATCCCTCAGGCGACAGAGCGCGGCTGAAGGGGGGGCGTGTGGGGGAGATGGGACGACAAGCGGCTCGGGAGGGCGCCGCAAGAGGTTTCAGCGGAGCCTCCTTCGTCCGACGTGGGCTTCCCGGTTGCTCCCACCGCGGTGATCCTTGAGGCTGTCGGAAGGCGTGCCCCCCTCTCCACCGACCAGTCCCATGCGATCCCTGCTTGCTCCCAGTCTGCTCCTTGTGACGATCGTCTGCGCGTCCTGCGCAAGCACCGGCCCGCGCCCGGTTCATGGGGGGCCCGTCGCCGCGATGGGACTCCCGACGAGCGGGGGGATCGAGGCCTCCGTCGTCTCCCCGGGCTCCGAGCGCGTGGGTCTGGACGACCTCGCGACAGCGCAGGAGGTCACCCCGGAGTCCGCGAGCCCCTGGGCGACCTTCGGTCTCGAGGTGGGTAGCGTCTCCTCTGCGGTCGACAGCACGGTTCGGGTCGGGCTGGCAGGCGCCGGGGTGGGCCTCGATCTCGAGGACCTGCTTGGCCTGAACCGGTCGAACACCACCGTGAAGGCCAAGGGCTACTGGAGGTTCAGCGAGAACCAGCGCCATCGCGTGGACCTCTCGTGGCTGGACCTGAATCGGCAGGGGACCAAGACCGTCTCCCAGGACATCAACCTCGGCAACGGGGACGTGATCACCGCGGGGACCGCCGCCACCACCCGGCTCGACCTGCGGCTCATCAAGGCGCAGTACAGCTATTCCTTCTTTCAGGATGACCGCGTGGACCTTGGCGTGGGCGGGAGTCTGTATGTGCTCCCCATCGACTTCCAGCTCGAGGCCTCCGGCGTCTCGGACGCCTCGGACTCGTTCGGGGTGACCGCGCCGCTTCCCGCGGTCGGGCTGCGCTTCGACTTCGCGATCAACCCGCGATGGCAGCTCCAGAGCGACCTGAACGTCTTCTATATCGAGTTCGACGACTACGCGGGCGCCCTCACGAACTGGTCCGGGGGGGTCGAGTACCGACCCTGGGACCACTTCGCGCTCGGCCTTGGCCTCGAGTCCTTCGCGCTCCGCGTCGAGCAGAATGGAACGACGGACGTTCCTGGCGTGAACGAGGCGGGCACCATCGACCTGGGCTACCTGGGGCTCGGCTTCTCGCTCAGAACGCGCTGGTGAGCGACGCAGCGCGTTTGGTGCCCGGGCGGGTCAGGGCGTGGTAGGTTGACCGACCGCCCTCGACGAGGGCAACCTCGTCCCCCGACGGCCCCACGCTGACCACCATGCTCCGATCTCTCCTCCTCGCCGCCGCGGCGGCGTCGATGGCGCCGCTCCTCGCCCACGCCGAGGCCGGGGCCCCCAAGAAGCCCGTCCAGGTCTTCATCCTCGCTGGCCAGTCGAACATGGTCGGCGCCGGGGTGGTCCCCTCGAACCCGGACCGCAACGGCGGCAAGGGCAGCCTCGAGTACCTCGTCACCGCCAAGGAGTCCAAGAAGCGCTGGTCGCACCTGGTCGACAAGAAGGGGGAGTGGATCGCCCGTGAGGACGTCTAGATCAACTACTTCGACCGCCACGGGGAGCTGAGCCCGGGCTACGGAGGGAACGAGGATCAGATCGGCCCGGAGCTCGGCTTCGGACACGCCGTGGGCGAGGGGTGCGACGAGCAGGTCCTCCTGGTCAAGGTCGCGTGGGGCGGCAAGAGCATCGGCAAGGACTTCCGTCCGCCGAGCGCCGGCGGTGAGGTCGGCCCGGAGTACACCAAGCTCTTCGAGGAGGTCCGCCGGGCCCTGGATGCCATCGAGGAGCGGTTCGCGGGCTACAAGGGGCAGGGCTTCGAGCTGGCCGGCATCGGGTGGCACCAGGGGTGGAACGACCGGGTGAACCAGGCCTTCAACGACGAGTACGAGAAGAACCTGGCCTGCTTCATCCGTGACGCGCGCAAGGAGCTGGAGGCCCCCGATCTGCCGTTCGTGATCGCCGAGACGGGCCTGAGCGGCCAC
>CAZEFP010000082.1:0-782 GCA_964511565.1 uncultured Planctomycetaceae bacterium | reverse complement strand
CACGAGGAGAAGCACCCCAGGGCGCTCTCGCTCATGCGAGCCCAGGCGAACGTCGCCACGCACCCCGAGTTCAAGGGCAACGTGGCCTTCGTGGGGACCCGGGACTTCTATCGCCCCGGAGACGAGTCACCCTCGAACCAGGCCTACCACTGGAACAGCAACGCCGAGACCTACCTCCTGATCGGCGAGGGCATGGGGGAGGCGATGCTGGAGCTCCTGCCGAGGTACCGGAAGAAGCGCGCCAAGGCGGCGCGCCGCCGCTAGGCGTCCCGCGCGTCGGTCATCTGCCGGACGAGGTTCCGGACGGTGCGCGGGAGGAACCGCTGCCTGCGCGCCCGGTGGATCACGTGATAGGCCGTGAGCCGGGTCACCAGGAGGGCCTGACGCGCCCGCGCGGTATCGAGGGCCCAGGCGTCGGCGTCGAGGGCCACGCCCGTCGCGCGCTGCAGGGCCACGCGGTGCGCCTCGATCCAGCGCTCCGGGTCCTCGGGACCCACGAAGGCGAGGAGCTCCACGAGGTCGCGCTGGGGGACGTCGACGGTGGCGAGCTCCCAGTCGTAAGCGACGAGGCTCGGGCCGGCGTCGGCGCGCCGGAAGCCCACGTTACGGGGGTTGAAGTCCCCGTGAATGAGGGTGGACGGGGTGCCGGAGGGGGACCCTCCCAGCAGCCCATCGAGGGCGCCGGCGAGATCGGCGCCACCCCACTCGTGGAAGTCATCGGCGGCGCTTGCCGCGAGGGCCCGCCAGAGTGGAGCGAGCCGCCGCAGGCGATCGGGGGTCGG
>CAZEFP010000081.1:0-9673 GCA_964511565.1 uncultured Planctomycetaceae bacterium | reverse complement strand
AGGTCGCCGTGTGTACGACGCGCAGGTCCAGTGTCCCCATGGGCCCAGCCTCTGGTTCCTGGCTCGACACTTCAAGCGGGTGCCCCCGTTTGGTTGGATAGTCCCGTGACGAATCGAACCAGCGAGAGCGCGGCGGCCCGCGCCACACCGGCGCATCCCCGACTTCCCCGGAAGATCCACATGCTCGGTGCCGGAGGCGCCGGCCTCTCCGGAGCCGCGCGGCTCCTCGCGGAGGCGGGGCACGAGGTCTCCGGTCACGACCGCGAGGCGTCCCCGTTCACCGAGTCACTCGGCGCGCTCGGGGTCCCCGTGGCCCTCGGCGCCAGCGAGGCCGACTTGCTGCCCCCGGGGACCGAGCTCGTGGCGAGGTCCGCGGCCATCTCCGACGAGGACCCTCAGGTTGTGACCGCCCGCGCACGCGGCCTGGAGGTCATCAAGTACGCGGAACTCCTCGGTCGGCTCTGCCCCGTGGATCGGACGCTCGCGGTCGCGGGGACTCACGGGAAGACGACGACCACGTGGATGCTGCACGAGGCGCTCGAGGCTGCGGGCGGCCCTGCCCCTGGCACGCTCGTGGGGGGCCTCCACCAGGCCCGCCGCTTGAACGCGATCTCCCCGGATCCCACGGGCTGGTTCGCCGTGGAGGCCTGCGAGTACGACCGCTCGTTCCTCCAGCTCCAGCCCTTCGGCGCGATCGTCACCAATTTCGAGGAGGACCACCTCGACTGCTACGGGAGCCTCGCGGAGCTGGAGCGCGGCTTCTGTCGCTTCGTCGATCGCGTCTCGTCCGAGGGCCTGGTCGTGCTGGGCGCGGAGGTGCCCGACACCATCGCCGAGGCCGTTCGCGGACGGGTGTGGCGGATGGGGCGGGAGGTTCACCTGGACCTCCTGGGCCAGGACCGCGGTTACTTCCGATTCCAGGTGCGCGGCCCGGGGTGGACGACACCCGAGGTCCAGCTGTCGGTCCCCGGCCGCTTCAACGTCGAGGACGCCGCGCTCGCCATCGCGTTGGCGGTGGGCTGTGCCGGCGTGAGCCCGGCCGCAGCGGCTCGCGGAGTGGCCGAGTTCCCCGGCGCGGCGCGCCGCTTCGAGCGCTGGGGCGAGTCCGGGGGGATCCCGGTCGTGCACGACTACGCTCATCACCCCACCGAGGTGCGGGTCACCATCGAGGCCGCGCGGCGGGCCTTCCCGGGACGGGACCTCCAGGTCCTCTTCCAACCCCACCAGGCGAGCCGCACGGCTCGACACATGGAGGGCTTCGTGGAGGCCCTTCGGGGCACGGGGCGGGTCGTGGTGACCGACGTCTACGGCGCGCGCAAGCACATCGATCGCATCGAGGGTGCGGACGCGGCGACCCTGGCCTCCAAGCTCCGGCGCGCCGGTGTGGACGCCGTCGCCGGGGGATCCCTGATGAACTCCTGCAGCCGCTTCGCCGAGGGCATGAAGCCCAACGGGTGCGCCCTCGTCATGGGGGCGGGGGACATCGACACGCTCAAGCTGGACCTCCTCGATGCATTGGCCCTGCGCTTCGCTCCCGGGAGCTGATCTCAAGGAGCGCACGACGCTCCGGGTGGGGGGGCCGGTGGCCTGGCTCCTCGAGCCGGCGGACCCCGAGCAGTTCAGGGAGGCCATCGTGGCCGCCCGCGAGCGCGGGATCCCCGCGCGAATCCTCGGCGGGGGAGCCAACGTGGTGATCGACGACTCCGGTCTCGAGGGCGTGGTCATCTCCACCGAGCGCCTCAACCGGATCTTCCGCCCAGGCGACCTGAGCGCGGAGGAGACCCTCGACGAGCAGCTGCCTTCGGCCCGCGTCGCCCCCGCCGACCCCGCCGAGGATCCCCGGCTCGTGGTGTGGAGCGGGGCGCCCCTCCCGAAGCTCTGCCGGGCGGCCCGTGACCTCGGCTACTCCGGCCTCGAGAAGATGGCGGGCGTCCCCGGTCACGTGGGCGGGGGCATCGCCATGAACGCCGGCGGCAAGGACCCCGACGGCACCCTGTGGCAGATGAGCGACGTGGTGGAGCGGATCCGCGTCGTGAACGCCGCGGGTGAGATGGAGGACATCGGACGCGAGAGCTGGGACCCGGTCTATCGAGATGGGCGGCTCGGCGACGCCATCGTGGCCGGCGCCGTACTGCGCTTCGAGCCGCGCTCGAAGGTGGAGGTCGCGGAGGCTTCCAAGGAGTACCTGCGCCGCAAGAACGCGGTGCAGCCGGTCACCGAACGCAGCGCGGGCTGCGTGTTCAAGAACCCCGATCCCGAGCGCTCGGGCGGCAAGACGGCGGGCCTGCTGGTGGACGAGGCTGGCGGCAAGGGCCGGCGTCGCGGCGAGGCGACGATCTCGGAGCGCCACGGCAACTTCCTCATCAATCAGGGCGCCGCGACGGCGGCCGATGTCTTCGGGCTGATCGAGGAGGTCAAGGACCTGGTGGCCCAGCGCACGGGGCTCGAGCTCGAGTGCGAGGTCAAGCTCTGGCGCGGGGACGAGGGGCGCGCGGGGACCTAGCTGCGGGCGCGGAAGCGGGCGCGGATGGACTCCGCGATCCCGGGCGGCGCCTTCCGAGGGGAGCCGCAGTCGAAGGGCGGCGCAGGGTCGTACTCGATGCCGAGCTGAAGGGTCATGGCGAGCTCGTCGCCGGCGGTCCGGGCGGCGAACTCCAGGGCCATGTCGATGCCCGCGGAGACGCCGGCCGCCGTGATGTACTTCCCGGAGGTCACGACTCGCCGCTCCGTTGGGATGGCTCCGAACTCGGCGAGGCGCTCGAGGGAGACCCAGTGGGTCGTGGCCTCGCGCCCCTCCAGCAGCCCCGCGGCGGCGAGGACCATGGCCCCGGTGCAGACGGACATGGTCGTCGTGGTCGTGCGGTCGATGCGCCGGACCCACTCGAGGAGCCCCTCGTCACCCTCCAGGCGGCGGGTCCCGAACCCGCCGGGCATCAGCAGGATGTCCGCGCGCTCGATCTCATCCCTCCCCGCGTCGCAGACCAGGGCGAGGGCGCCGTTGTCCGTCCGTGCGGGGCCGCGTTCGGGTCCCACGAAGCGCACGTTGGCCCCGGGGAGTCGGGTCAGCACCTCGTAGGGGCCGACGGCATCGAGGGCGGTGATGCCCTCGAACAGGTAGATGACGATGTCCATTCGGGTGACCTCCGGGTGCAGGGAGATCATAGGTCGAGCAGCGCGGGTCGCAGGGCGAGATGCCGTCGCAGAGAAATGCGCGGGGGAGCGCGGTGAACCCGCTGGCCCAGGGTCTAGACTCACGGCTTCCACTCCCCACGAGGCCGCCGACCGGGAGCGCCCTCGTCTCCGGAGCCCTCAGGTGGGGGGTCCTCGGAGCCAACGATCCCGCGACAAGACGATGATCCAGGCCGATCCGGCTCCTCAGGTCGAGGGGCCCTATCCCCTGTCGACGCTCCGACACTCGGTGGCTCACCTCATGGCCTCCGCGGTCCAGAAGCTGATCCCCGGCGCGCAGTTCGGCTTCGGGCCGTCCATCGAGCACGGCTTCTACTACGACTTCGATCTCCCCGAGCCGCTGACCGACAAGGACCTGCGGAAGATCGAGAAGGAGATGCGGCGTATCGCCAAGCGCTCTCCGGCGATCGAGAAGGAGACCCTGACGCGCGAGGAGGCCCGGGCGCGCCTCGAGAGCTGGGGGCAGACCTTCAAGCTCGAGGGGCTCGACCTCATTCCCGAGGGGGAAGAGATCACCTTCTACTCCCACGGCGAAGGGGACGACCGCTGGGGCGACCTGTGTGAGGGTCCCCACGTGGACTCCCTCAAGGACCACCAGTTCCACTTCAAGCTCCAGCACGTGGCGGGCGCTTACTGGAGGGGCGACGAGAAGAACCCGATGATGCAGCGCATCTACGGGACGGCGTTCTGGACCAAGGAGGAGCTCGCGGAGCACCTTGAGTGGCTCGAGGAGGTCAAGAAGCGCGACCATCGCAAGCTCGGCACGGACCTCGACCTGTTCAGTGTGCACGCGGACGCGGGCGCGGGCTTCGTGTTCTGGCACCCCAACCTCGGGACCGTCCGGCGCGAGCTGGAGCAGTTCTGGTGGGACCTCCACACCCGCGGCGGCTACAAGCCGGTCTACACGCCCCACGTGTCCAGGGAGAGCCTCTTCGCCGTGTCGGGTCACCTCGACAACTACGGGGAGATGATGTACGCGCCCATGGAGCTCGACGCCTTCCCGTACCGCGTCAAGCCCATGAACTGCCCCGGCCACGCGCTGATCTACAAGGACCGCGGCCGGAGCTACCGCGAGCTCCCCCTGCGCTGGGCCGAACTCGGCACGGTGTATCGCTACGAGCGCAGCGGCGTCGTGCACGGCATGCTCCGCGTCCGCGGCTTCACCCAGGACGACGCGCACATCTTCTGCACGCCGGATCAGCTGGCGGAGGAGATCGCGGGGGTGTGCAGGCTCATCGACAAGGTGCTCACCACCTTCGGCTTCGAGTACAAGGCGTACCTCGCGACGCGCCCGTCCGAGAAGACGATCGGCGACGAGGCCATCTGGGCGCGGGCGACCGCCTCCCTGGAGGAGGCCGCCAAGATCGTCGGCCTCGAGCTCGAGCTCGATGAGGGCGGCGGCGCCTTCTACGGACCGAAGATCGACTACAAGATCAAGGACGCCCTCGGGCGCGAGTGGCAGAACAGCACCATCCAGTGCGACTTCAACCTGCCCGAGCGTTTCGACCTGAACTACACGGACTCCGACGGCGGGCTCAAGCGCCCGATCATGGTGCACCGTGCGATCCTTGGCTCCCTCGAGCGCTTCGTGGGCGGTCTGATCGAGCACTTCGGCGGCAAGTTCCCCTTCTGGATCGCGCCGACCCAGGTCGCCGTGATCCCGATCCGCGAGGAGCACTCGCCCTACGCCCGCAAGCTCTCGGACGCCCTCGAGTCCGAGCTGTTCCGCGTGGACGCCATGCTCGACGTCGGGCACATGAACAAGAAGATCAAGCAGGCCCAGAAGGAGCAGGTGCCTTACATGCTCATCGCCGGCGAGCGCGAGGCGGCAGAGGGGACGGTCGCTGTCCGCCGGCGCGGGACCCGGGAGCAGCAGGTGGTGCCCTTCGACACCTTCGTGGCAATGATCCGCCGCCTGCGCGACGAGCGCTCCCTGGAGACGCCCGAGGCCGGAGAGCCCGCGGCGACCCCGGGGGAGTGATCCACGGGACGATGGGGGAGAGCTGGCCGCCCGCCGCCAGCTCTCAGCCCATCCAGGGTGCCTCGTAGCGCAGCCCCAGGTTCAGGATCTTCTGCAGCAGCTTCGGGTAGCTGTAGCCCACGCGCTCGAAGCTCTCCGCGAAGTCCTCTCCGAAGCAGAGGTCGGGGTTGGGGTTGGCCTCGAGGATCCAGACCTGCCCCTCGGAGTCCATGCGCATGTCGATGCGGCTGTAGCCCGACAGGCCCACCGCCCGGTGGATGCGTCGGGCGGTGCGACGGATGCGCTCCACCGTGGTGGGGTCCAGGTCCTCGGCGGGACCCGTCCGCAGGCCGATCTTGCGCTGGTACTCGGGGTCCCACTTCACGCGGCTCGTGGCGATGTTGGCGACCCCCGCGGGGAGGTCATCCATGAACAGCTCCCAGATGGGGCTGATCTCCACGCGCTTGTTCCCGAGCACGCCCACCGTGAGCTCGCGGCCCTCGATGTACTCCTCGCAGAGCGCGCCGGTCCCCACGGCCTCGTGGATGTAGGTCACCCGACTCTGGAGCTGGTCGAGGTCGTGGACGATCGAGGCCTGGCTGATCCCCGTGGAGGCGTGCTCGCTGCGGGACTTGACGAAGAGCGGCCAGCGCAGGCCCTTCGGCAGGCGGGGCAGCCGCTTGCCTCGGGGCGCGACGAAGAAGCGCGGAGCGCGGACCCGGTGGTAGGCGAGCACCTTCTTGAAGAGCGCCTTGTCGTTGGCGACGAGCAGGCCCCTTGGGTTGCAGCCGGTGTAGAGCTGCTTCATGAGCTCGAGCCAGGACACCACGGCCGAGTCGTAGATCCCTGCGTCGTGGAAGTGCGTGAGCAGGTTGAAGGCGACGTGCGGCTTGCGCTCGTTCAGCACTCGACGGATCGGAGCGAGCTCATCGACGACGGGCACCGGGATGACCTCGTGCCCGAGGGCCTTCAGCGTCGTGCACACATCCACCTCCTGCTTGATGTCGTTCACCTGCTTCTCCGAGAGCCCCTCGAGGGACTCCGGCGGCGCGAGGTGGGCGTGCATGAGGACGGCGACGCGGAGCTTCCGCTTGGTCATCGGTGGTACCTGGGGTGACCCCCGTAGACGAATTGGGAGGAGAGCGAGGTGAGGAGGATGGCTGAGTCGAGCAGGGCCTCGTCCTCGCCTCGTGGGATCCGCAGGTCCTCCGTGCGGGCGCGCAGGGCCATCTCTCGGACGACGTGGTCCAGGAGATAACGGTGCTGCCCGGTGGCCGCGGCGACCTGGCGGACCAGGCGGGCGCGGTGCTTGCGGAGGAAGGGGGCCAGGCGCGGGCCGCTGTCCAAGGGACCTTCGGCGCCCGGGAAGGAGTGGCGGAGCTGTCCGTTGAAGGCCGGGGTCCCCTCGCTGGCATAGACCTCCTTCTTTCGGTCGTAGTACTCCCGGAGGGTCATCCGGACGCGGGCGAGCGGCTCCTCGCGACGGCGCGTCGTGCGCCGTGGGGCCTCCCGGGAGACGCTGCCCATGAGCTCGTGCATGAACTCGAGCTTCTTCAGCGCCTCCCAGCCCGCGTACCGCTTTCGCCAGCGGCTCCCAGGGCGGAGCCATACGGCGAAGGTCTCCGCGAAGTCCTCGAGGGGATGGCTCTGGGCGTACCAGTAGTCGAGGTGCTGAACGAAGGCGCGGCTGTTGGGGTCGGGGGTGTACGAGCTGCGATAGGGCTCGCCAGCGCGACCGAAGATGTCCCGCCAGCGGCGCCTGCGCCGGAGGCCGTATGCGTTGTCCAGCGCGTGGGCGGCCTCGTGGCGCATGATCTTCATGCATCCCTCGCGGCTCGCCCCTTCGACCTCCAGCATCTGCGTCCGCTCGAGCCGAACGAGGCGGGGGTGGGCGAGGTAGAAGGGGATCGCGAACCCGGTGGCGTCATCTGGAGTGAACCACTCGGTGGAGAGCCAGGCGTACGGGCGGAAGGAGATGGCCCGTCGCTCGAGCTCCGCGTGGAGCTCCTCGAGACGGGCCTGGAGGGGGGACGTCTCGAGGGTCAGCCCGAGGTCCTTGATCCGGACCTCGAGCAGGCGGTCGTGGGGGAGGCGGGTCCAGTCCATGGGAAGGGCCCCGCGGAGCGAGCGCTCCGCGGGGCCCTGAGCCTAATGCACGGCCGCCGGACATCGCCAGCGGCCGCACCGAGGGAGGCGAGCCTACTTGAGGTCAAGGACGCCGGTGCCGTCCCCGCTCGTGAGGGTCTTCGTGTTGGCGAGGTAGTTCGAGCCCATGGTGAGCATCGTCCTCCAGGGGCGCGAGGTCCGGTCCCCGCAGAGGCCGAGGGCCACCACGGCGGACTCACGAACGGCGATGGAGTACTTGTCCTCCTTGTCCATCACGATCTCGCAGAGGATCTCCACGCCGCGCTTGTCGCCGATGTAGCCGAGGGCCGAGACGGCCGCGATCTGTCGGGCCTCCCCGTCCTCGTCCTCCAGGGACTTGTCGAGGACCTCGAGCAGGGACTCCGCGACGCTCTCGTCGCCGAGCATGCCCAGGGCGAGACCGGTGCGGGTCTGGAGGAGCGGCTGCTCCTCCGCGTCCACGAGGGTCTCCTGCAGCGACTCGATGGCGTCGCGGGCACCGACCATGCCGAGGGACATGGCCACGTACCCGCGGGCGTCCTCGTCACGTGCCTGGTCCAGCTTCTTCAAGAGGCGCGGCGCCGCATCCGGCGTCCCGCGCAGGCCCATGGCGATGGAGTAAGCGCCGAGGTCGGCGACTCGCTTCGCGGAACGCATGGAGGACATGAGGGCGGTGTCGACGCCGGAGTCCGGCTCGATCCCCTTGGCGCGGAGCTCGTGCCCGAGAACGCCGAGGGCGATGGCCGCCCAGGCCTTCTCCTTCTTCTTGCCCGAGGAGAGCCCGCGGGTCAGGGTGTTGCGCACGTCGCCGATGCCGGCGAAGGGCTCGTCACCCTGGCCGGCATGACCGCCGACCTCCGCGAGGGAGATCATCGCGAAGCGACGCTCCATGTCCCCGCCGCTCTTCATCGAGCGACGGAGGGCCCAGCGGATCCACTTGTCCGTGTTGTCGTTGTCCGCGTCCCCGATGAGCCCGAGGGCCAGCGTCGCGCTCTCGCGCACCTGGCGGGGCTGGCGGGCGGACTTCTCGAGGGCGCGAACGAGGACCTCGGCGATGCCCTCCTTCATCCGCTCGGTCATCCCTTCCGGACGGGCCGCCACGAGGCGACCGAGGGTCGTCGCCGTGTGGGCCCGCAGGATCGGGTCGAACTCCTCGTCCGCCGTGAAGTACCGCATGAGGTACGTCACCTGCGGGCGCAGGGAGGTGTGGGGGTCCGGGACGACGCAGGTGCCGCAGTAGCAGGCCACCACGTCCTCGTCGACGTGCAGGGGAACCAGGCCCAGGGAGATCATCGCTGCCACGCGGGCATCGTTGGCGTCCGAGGCGTCGTTCTCGAGGATGTCAATCAGGGTGCGGACGACCTGGGAGCGGACCTGCTTGTCCGTGCTCCTCGCCCCGATCATGCCGAGGCCGTACGCCGCATAGGAGCGCATGGACATCGGGACCCGGGCCGTGGGATGCTCGTTCTCGGGGGAGATGAGCTCGCAGCCCTTCTTCGTGTTGAGCGCGATCTCACGGAGCATCTCGACGCGCGACGCGTTCCCCGTCAGGCCGAGCACGAAGGCCGCCGTCGGGTGCATCTCGTCGGTGCCGTTGGCCAGGAACCAGTTGGCGACCCAGTCGAACTTGCCCTGGTTCTGACCGCCGACTCGCGTCATGGCGATCAGGGCCGACTGGCAGAATTCGTTGGACCCGCCCTTCTCGAGCCCCTTCAGGAGAGCGTCCGAGAGGATCCCGTCGATGATGCGGTCCTGGGCCCGACCGCCGACCGTCTCCTGTTCGCGCTGTCCGCTGCCGAGGTAGAAGTCGTCGCTGCCCGTGAAGGCGCGGCCGGTCTGGATGTTCGTGAAGCGGAGGAAGCGGTCCTTGTTGAAGGACCACCACAGCTGCCAGTCGGCGCTGTCCTCGATCTTCCCGAAGCGGTCGATGTCGTAGGGGTCCTGGCCGGGCATCACCGGGAGCCCGCCGAGCGGGATCTGCGGGAGGCCCATGGGCGGGGGCGACTGGGGACCCGCGGCCTGGGGGCCTTGGCCTCCACCGGCAGGTCCACTCGCGGGGCCAGGTCCGCCGGCGCCTCCGCCAGCGGGACGCGGTGCGTCAGCGGGTCGAGCGCCCCCACCGGGGGCGCGGGCTCCACCGCCTCATCATTGGAAGGCGAAGGTCCAGTCGGCGCATCCGATGGCGCCTCCGAGGACCACGGCCGTGCGTGCGAGCAGGACGTTGAACGAGGTCATGGAGTCTCTCCCTTGAATTGGGGTGGAGGAACAAGGTCGGCGCTTGATCGCAGTTGGGCTGCGCCACCTCTCGATAGAGGGTACGCGGCCCGAGGGATTCATTCGACCTAATCGGCCCAGGAGTGGATCCGGCACCACGCAAGAGCGAAGGTCGGATCGAGCGGG
>CAZEFP010000080.1:0-9719 GCA_964511565.1 uncultured Planctomycetaceae bacterium | reverse complement strand
CGCCTGCAGGGCGAGTCGGAGACGCGCTCGGTGCCGTCGGACATCGGCAAGCTGCGCATGGGCACCAGCGACGGGCGCATCGTCCCCATGGCCTCGGTGGCCACGGTGGAGGAGCGCGTGGGGCCGGCCTCCATCGTCCGCTTCAACCTGTACCCAAGCGCCTCGATCAAGGGCAGCGCGGCGCCCGGCATCAGCTCGGGCCAGTCGCTGGACATCATCGAGGGGGTCAAGGACCAGGTCCTGCCCGGCCCCAACTTCGGGATCGCCTGGAACGGCCTCTCGTACCAGGAGAAGGAGGCCACCGGCGGCGCCGGCGCGATCTTCCTCCTCGCGATCTTCCTCGTGTTCCTCGTGCTGGCGGCCCAGTACGAGTCCTGGATGCTCCCCGTGGCGATCATCCTGGCGGTGCCCCTGGGCCTGCTCGGGGCCGCGCTGGGCACGATGCTCACGCCGTTCGGGAACAACGTCTACACCCAGATCGGCATCGTCCTGCTCATCGCGCTCATCTCGAAGAACGCGATCCTCATCGTCGAGTTCGCGAAGGAGCAGCGGGAGTCCGGCCTCGGGGTGATCGACGCCGCCATCGAGGCCTCCCGCCTGCGCTTCCGTCCGATCCTCATGACGGTGGTCTCCTTCGTCTTCGGCACCGCGCCCCTGGTCCTCGCCACCGGCGCGGGCGCCGGTTCGCGGGTGGCGCTGGGCGTGACCGTGTTCTTCGGGATGATCCTCGCCACGGTCCTGGGGCTCGTGCTCACGCCGTCGCTCTACCGGATGATCCAGGGGCTCGCCGAGCGCTTCGGTGGGGGCGGCGTCCCCGCCGTCGCCGCGGCGCCGGCTGGACCCGAAGGGCCCGAGGCGGAGGTCGTCGCCCAAGCGGCCGAGGGAGACGGTGCGGCCGCGGACCAGTGAGCTCGTCTCGACTCCTCACGGTGGCGGTCCTCCTGTGGGCCGCCGCCGCGTGTAGCGCGCCGCCCAAGATGTCTCCCCCGGCGCTCCCGGCCTCGTCTCCCTTCCTGCCCGCGCTCCTCGACGTGATGGAAGCGGGGCTCGATCGCGCCGAGCCCAGCGCCAACCTCGTCAGCCGCGCCGCCGGAGACTCCCTCTTCAGCGGCTCCTACGACTGGCACTCCTGCATCTTCGCCCACTGGGCGCTGCTCACCCAGGCGCGGCGTGACGGTGACCGGGAGCGCTCCGGGCGGATCCTGGGGCGGCTCTCCGCCGATGCCCTGGCCGCGGAGCGGGCGCGTCTTCGAGAGGCCGACCTCACAGGTCGCCTGACCTACAGCTACGGCCAGTGCTGGCTCCTGCGGCTCCTGGCCGAGCTCGAGCGGCACCGGGAGGTGGCTCCGTCGACCCGCGCGTTCCGCGAGGAGACCGAGCGCGAGCTCCTCGAGTTCCTCGAGCACGCCCCGTTCCCCGAGCTCGAGGGCGACCGCCGCATCGAGGGGCGAGGCGTGATCGGGTACTACTCGTCGTGGGCCTTCACCTGGTACCAAATCATGGCCGCGGGGCCGGTCACCGAGGGGGCCCGCGCCCGGCTGCTCGAGATGCGCGACGAGCGACTCGAGCCCTGGAGGGACCAGCTGGTCACCCCCGTGGACCCGCGCTCCTTCGAGTTCCTGTGGGTCCCGACCCTGGGCTACCTCGTGGACTCCATCGAACCCTTCGATCCGCCGCTCCCGCCCTACGCCCTGGATCAGCGCGAGGTGTTGCCGGGGGAGGTGACCATGCGAACCACGCACCTGCTCGGCGTGTACGCGTCAAGGCTGTGGCCGTTGGCCCAGCGCGCGCCGGGGGACCCCGCCGCGGCAGCGGAACTGGACGAGGCGCTCGCGGAGGTCCTGGGGCGGACCGAGCTCTGGGACGGGGACTTCGCGGTCGTGTCTCACTGGATGCCCCAGTTCATCTGGCTCAACTACTTCCTCGCCGGCGCGACCGCCGGCTGACGCAGCGACGGCCGTTCAGCTCGCGAGGTGAGCCGCGCGGATGGTCTCCGCGAGCGCCTTGAACTCGTCCTCACGGGCCGAGCTCTTGCGCCAGGCCACGCCGATGGAGCGGGACGGGCCGCCCTCGTCGAAGGGCCGAAAGGCCACGCCCGGGTTGCAGTTGGTCTCGCCCGCGATGGCCATCTCGGGGACGAGGGTCACGCCGATCCCCGCGCCGACCATCTGGAGCAGCGTCCCCAGGCTCGTGGCGCGGAAGTCCGCGTACTCCGTCATCCCCGCCGACTTGCAGATCGGCAGGGCGTGGTCGCGGAGGCAGTGGCCCTCCTCGAGCAGGAGCACGGACTCGCCGTCGAGGTCACTCTCGGCCAGCACGTCTCTCGAGGCCAGGGGGTGCCCCGAGGGGCAGGCGAGCACGAAGGGGTCACTGAACAGGGGCAGCTCGGCGGCGCCTCGCAGGTCCACGTCGAGGGCGAGCAGCAGGAGGTCGAGCTCGCCGGAGTGGAGGCGCTGGACGATGCGGTCCGTCTGGTCCTCCTGCAGCAGCAGGACCAGGTCGGGGTGGGCGTCGCGGGTGGCCTGCACCACGGAGGGCAGCAGGTAGGGGGCGACCGTGGGGATCACGCCCAGGCGGAGCCTGCCCGAGAGCGGTTCCCCGGCGGCCCGGGCCGAGTCCAGCAGGTGGTCGGTGGCCGAGAGGATCCCGCGCGCCTCCTGGGCGAGCTTGAGGCCCGCGGCGGTGGCGACCACGCGGCGGGTGTCGCGCTCGAAGAGCTGCACCCCCAGGAGCGCCTCCAGCTGCTGGAGCTGGGTGCTGAGGGCCGGCTGGGTCACGTTGCACGAGGCGGCGGCTTCGCGGAAGTTCAGGTGGTCCGCGACGGCGACGAGGTACTCGAGCTGCCGGATGGAGGGGCGTTCCATGGTTCGGTGGGGGGGCTCTCGCCCCTCAGTCGGCGTCGACGTCCGTCGCCGGGGTGACGCCCTCCAGGGCGGCCTCGAGGCCCTTGAGTTTCAGGGCGGAGTAGCCCTGGTCGTAGAACCACCGCACGATGCCGTTGGCGTCGAGGAGCAGGACCCGGGCGTTCCGGGGGCGCTCCGTTCCGGTGAACTGCCCGATGGCCTCGGCCGCGTCCCCGTAGGTCGTGGTGACCGCGCCCCACTCGTCCTTGGGGATCCCGCGCTGCATGCCAGAGTCGATGAAGCCCTTGGCGAGGCTCGCGGCGGCGCCCCGGGCGGCGGGGACCTCCCGCAGGGCGACCTCGAGGTCCGCGTCGATGGCCCCGTAGAGCCAGCGGTCGATGTCGAACTGGGAGCCCTGGACGTAGCCGACGAGCAGGAGCACCGGGGCGCCGGCGAAGTCCTCGGGGATCCGGACCGTCTCGCCCGCCAGGGAGGTGGCCTCCACCGAGGGGAACGGCTCGCCGGAGGGGTCGCGATTCTCGATGGTCGACGAGCAGCCGCCGAGGGTGGCGGTGGCGCCGGCCACGAGGGCGAGGGAGATCAGGACCAGGGAGAACTTCTTCATGGGGGAGGGGCCGCAGGGGAGGCGGCGCTGCTGGAGAGATGTAGCACATCCTGCGGGCCGCCAGCGGCAGGATCGTCGCAGACGAGGAGAGCCCCCGGCGGAAGGATCCGCCGGGGGCTCGCGATGGGGCGTGGGCGCCAGGATCAGGGGCAGAAGTTGACCTCGATGCCGTTGCTGAGGTTGAAGCCGGCACCGACCGAGTCGCGATACCACAGCTGCGCGTTGTAGGTGTCGCCGGGGCTGAGGAGCAGGCCCCCGGGAAGGTTCTGGTTGTCGATCGTGAGGAAGCTCGTCCCGAAGATGTCGGCCTGGGCGATGCCCAGTCGGTACACCGGGCTGCCGCTCACGCAGAGGAAGCCGTTGCCCAGGAAGACCTGGGTCTGCTGGTCCCCGAAGATGTAGATGCCGAAGCTGAGGGTCGGGCAGCTCGCGGTCAGGAACGTCAGGTCGTTGGCCGCGAGGCTGGTGCTCCCAAGGATGGAGATGTTCGCGCCGTTGATGCTGACCGAGTTCGGGTTGGCGAAGCAGTAGTTGGACACGCCCCCGCAGGTGTTGTCGGACACCTCGAAGTCGTCGATGTACCAGTTCTGGCTGCCGCTATCCACGTCCGCGGTGATGCGGATCTGGGCCTCGTCGAAGTACGCGCCGGCTGGCACCGCGATCTGGTGGAAGTTGAAGTTGCTCTCATCGACACCGTCGGAGACGACGCGCTCGAGCAGGATCCAGTCGTTGTTCGAGTCGAGGATCTCGACGTCGATGGCGCCCCCCGCGGGGACCCCGCGGTGCTGGGAATAGAACGAGACCGAGGCGTTGTTCAGGCCGGCGAGCAGGAGCTTGTTGGAGATCAGCCGGTCGTCCTTGAGCGTGGAGTTGCTCAGCGCGTTCAGGCGGATCGAGTACGGAGCAGAGGGCTCGTTGACGGCGGCGTTGGTGATCTCCGTGCCCTGGAAGCTGATCCAGATGTCCCGGTTCAGCTGGGTCGCGGGGAACTCGTCCACCACGGGCAGCGCCAGGGGCGGGGAGAGGTCCAGGAGGCACCCGCGGCTGATGGCGTAGTTGCGGATGCCGTTCGCGCTGGCGGTCCCGAAGCGCGAGACGTCGTTGTTACATCCCCCGAGGCCGGAGCACATGATCCGGCAGTCCCCGTTGCCGTCGCAGTGGTTCGAGTTGAAGTTGTGGCCCATCTCGTGGGAGGTGAGGCCCGTGCGGTTCACCAGGTTGTTGGTGAACCGGGACTCGGAGAGCCCGTAGCCGACGGTCTGGCTGCAGACCACGCCGAGGTACGCGACGCCAATCGTGCCGCCGTTGACGTTCCGCCCCGTGAAGAGGTGGGCGAGGTCGCGGCGGATGCCGGTGAAGTTCTGGTTCCAGTGGTTGCGGAACTGGTCGAGGAGCTGGCCGGCGTCGTTGCTCGTGTAGGGATCCGCGGAGGTGCTCCGCACCACGATGCCCGTCAGCTGGATCGTCACGTCCACGTCGCGCACATAGATCGTGTCGACCCGGTTCATGATCCGTTCGATGTCATCGATCGTGGCCTGAACGCTGTTGCCGTTGCGTTGGAAAAACTCGAAGTCCGCGTCAAAGGCGACCTCGCAGAGCTGGAGACCCGTGCCGAGGTTGCTGGTGGCGGGGCCCGTGTTGGAGCCCTGGAAGCCGACCTGGTTGCCCACGCCGCACACGCCACCGGTGACCGGGAGGTCGCTGGAGCGCGCCACCGAGTAGGTCCCGGCGGGCATGCCCGCAGCCGGCTGGATCTGCCACTCGCGATCCGTGGCGTAGTCGGCCACGATCGCCGAGAGGCCCTCGTGGTTGATGGTCGCGGTCACGAGGGCGTCGGGCCAACCGGGGATCTCACCTCGCCACGTGTTCGGGCGGGGGGCCGGCATGGGGACCAGGGATCCGTCCGGACGGGAGACCAGCAGCTGGAAGTCGCCGGCGCGGAGCGAGTGACGCTCCAGCACGAGGTCGGCGGGCAACCCATCGAGCTCGACCGAGATCACCACGGTGCCCTCGGGATCGGTGGGGACATCGAGCCGCTGAAGGCTGCCGATGGGGTCGACCGCTTGGGGAGCGGCGGCGAGAGCGAGGGTCGTGAGAATCGACAGCATTCGAGATGATCGGGCCGGACGGTGGTGAGCAAGGCGCTGAGCGGCGCCCTTGCCCGCGAGGGTGGCGGAGAATCGCCCCCAAAAAATACGCGGTCCAGCCGCGTCGCGGCGCCTGGGACTGGGGCGTTCCCAGATGGACGCAGCCGGTGCGGGACAGGTTCCCCGCAGGCCTCTCTTGCCCAAAGACCCCTGGCCGAGGCGGTCTGAGGGCACCCTGCGCCGCAATCGGCCCCGGACCGGCTCCAGGGTGCCCCGCGCAGGGGGCCAGAGAATCTCACGGGATTCTCACGCGTAGACGGCGCGGATCTTGCCTGACGGCGTCCGGGGCGGGGGCATGCTGGACCACATGCTCGATCCGTTCTCGACTGCCCTCTTGGCCCTCGTGGGCGCCCTACCGCCGTGGACGGATGCGCTCGCTGGTCCCTCGCCTCGGCCTGCCCACGGGCCTCGCCCCCAGCGCGGCGCCGCCGACGTCGACGGGGGCTTCGAGGGGGCCCGCCTCGGTCCGTTCGAGGAGCTGAGGTCGGCGGTGGGGACCTGGACGGTCACGGCGGGGTCGGCGGCCATCCACGGCGAGCACGTCCGTACCGGAGAGCGCAGCCTCCACCTGACCGGCGGTGAGCGCTGCGAGGTCGAGCTCGACTTCGACGATCTCGGCGGCGCCGGGCGCCTCAGCTTCTGGGCAGAGCGGTGGACCCGCGTCGCTCCCTTCCAGCTGACCGTGGCGGTGCGCGTGGAAGGGCGATGGTCCGAGCTGCTGGACGGCTCGAACGAGGTGGTCATCGGTGGCTTTCATACGGAGGTCACCGCGGAGCTACCGCCGGGGGCTGACGCACTTCGGATCCGCTGCACCTCTCCCCCTGGGAAGGGGGTCCTCGTCGACGACGTCGTGGTCGAGCCCGCGCGGCCCATGGTCATCACCGGGTGCCGGGCCCTCCAACCGGTCCTGCCCGTGCTCGTCGGCAATGAGCTGAACCCCATCCTCGCGCTGGAGATCGTGACCAGCGGGACCCTCGAGCCCCTCGAGCTCGAGTCCATCGGCTTCGACCTGACCGGGACCACCCGACCGGACGAGCTCCTGCGCGCCGAGCTGTTCCACGGTGGCTCAAGCCTCGACCTCCCCTACGACCGACCGGACGAGGTCTTCGGTGATGGAGACCGCTTCGGCGAGCCGCGGCGGCCGGGCGAGGACGCCTCGCAGCTCCAGGTCGTGCGCGGCCGTCGGGCGCTCGCGCCCGGTCGCAACGTGTTCTGGGTCTCGGTGAAGCCGTCGGCGCGGGCCGACCTCGACGGGCGCGTGGACGCGCGGATCCGTTCGGTGACGGTGGGGGGGGAGGAGATCGAGGTGCAGGACCCGAGCCCCGACGCCGTACAGCGCCTCGGTGTCGCGCTCCGCACGGCGGGCTCGGGGGGCTCCCGCGCCTACCGGATCCCGGGCCTGGTCACGACGCCCCGGGGGACCCTGGTGGCGGTCTACGACATTCGCTGGAACGGCTGGGGCGACCTGCCCGGTCGCATCGACGTCGGCTGCTCGAGGAGCGTCGACGGGGGGAGGTCCTGGTCGCCGATGGAGGTGATCATGACCCAGGGGCCGGGGGAGGGGTGGCGCGGGGATGGCGTGGGCGACCCCGCGGTGCTGGTGGACCGCGAGCGCGGGCACGTGCACGTCCTGGCGGCCTGGAGCCACGGGGACCGCGCGTGGCGAGGGAGCGGACCGGGGCTCGCCCCCGAGGAGACCGGCCAGCTCATGCTCACCACGAGCACGGACGACGGCCGGAGCTTCGGGCCGCTTCGCAACCTCACCGGGATGGTCAAGGACCCCGCGTGGGCGTACCTGCTCCAAGGGCCCGGCCGCGGGATCACCATGGGCGACGGCCGCCTGGTCTTCCCCGCCCAGTTCCAGCTCGGCCCGGAGGAGAAGCGCATGCCGCACTCGACGGTGCTGGTCAGCGCGGATGGCGGGGCCACCTGGAAGATCGGGACGGGCGCGCGTCCGGACACCACGGAGTCCGCCGTGGTGGAGCTCGCCGACGGCGAGCTGATGCTGAACATGCGGGACAACCGCGGCGGCTCCCGCGCGGTGAGCACCACCGGCGACGGGGGCAAGACGTGGACACCCCACGGGAGCTCACGTTCGGCCCTCACCGAGCCCGTCTGCATGGCGAGCCTGATCCACGTGGGGCGGGAGCTCACCGGCGAGGCGGACGGCCGCCTGCTCTTCTCCAACCCGGCGGTCCCAGCTGCCCCCCGCCGGCGGATGACGATCCGCGCCTCCAGCGATGGGGGGGAGACCTGGCCGGAGGACGGCTGGCTGCTCCTCGATGAGGGGAGGTCGGCGGGCTACTCCTGTCTGACGATGATCGACGAGGCCACCGTGGGGATCCTCTACGAGGGCAGCCGGGCGCACATGACGTTCCAGCGGGTGCCCCTTTCCGAGCTGTTTCCCGGCGCCGCGGGCGCTCGGTCGCGGGTCGGGCGCTGAGGGGGCTGGCCGAACCGCGTCGGATTCGGCTCCCGCAGAGAGACTCGTCCAGCGGAGGAGGGCCGTCCGTCGCATAATGTCCGGGCGCCGAACGGCGCCCCCATCAGACCCATCATGAGCCGACACGACGCTGCCTCCGTACCCGACCGTCTGCGCGAAGCGGGCGGACTGCTCGAGGGCGTGGCCCGTGACATCGCGAGGGAGACGGGCGTCCCCGAGGCGCACGTCTGGGGGATCGGGAGCTTCTACCACATGCTCTCGCGCTCGGACGCGAAGGTGCGCGTCTGCACGGGGCTCAGCTGCTTGCTCGGCGGGGCGCAAGACGTGCTCGACGCGGCGAAGGCCGCGGGGCTCCCTGTGGAAGAGGCCTCCTGCCTCGCCGGCTGCGATGTCCCCCCGGCGGTGCTCCGCGATCGCCGGACGATGCCGCACGTGACCGTTCAGGACGTGGAGGCCGCGGGCGGCGACTGGTCCAAGCTCGACAGCGCGGCAGCGCCCGGCGAGACCGAGTGGACGGGCGTGGTCGGGCCCGAGGGCGCCGCGGACGGTGAGCTCGCCATCGACCTCAGCAAGTCAGCGGCTCCGCTGGGCGCGGCCTTCAAGGCGGCGGCGGAGCTGGGGCCCGATGGAGTGATCGACCTCCTCGAGGCCTCCGGGCTCCAGGGCCGCGGCGGCGCCGGGTTCCCGGCGCACATCAAGTGGCGCGGGGTTGCAGGGCAGGCGGAGCAGGAGCGCTTCGTCGTGCTGAACGCGGACGAGGGCGAGCCTGGCACCTTCAAGGACCGCGAGTGCATGCTGCGCCGCCCCGACCTCGTGCTCGAGGGCCTCGCTATCGCGGCCCACGCGATCGGCGCCAAGGACTGCTACCTCTACCTGCGCGGCGAGTTCGAGGTGCCGCTCGGGATCGTCCGGCGCATGATCGACGACGCCCATGCGTCGGGGATCTACGGCGACATCCGCTTCCACACCCACGAGGGCAACGGCGCCTACATCTGCGGGGAGGAGACCGCGCTCCTCGAGGCCCTCGAGGGCAAGCGCGGCATGCCGCGCATCAAGCCGCCCTTCCCCGTCGAGGTCGGGCTGTGGGGGAAGCCGACGCTGATCCACAACGTCGAGACCATCGCCTGCGTCCCGGGGATCGTCGAGCGGGGCGGGGACTGGTTCCGTGGCCTCGGTCGGACCGAGGCGGGCACCAAGCTCTACTGCGTGAGCGGCCACGTTCAGAACCCTGGGACCTACGAGCTCCCGCTGGGCGTCTCTTTGGACGAGCTGGTGGAGGCCGCTGGCGGCTACGTCGGGACCCTGAAGGCGTTCAGCCCCGGCGGCGCGAGCTCGGGGTTCCTGCCCGCCGATCGGCGCGGCGACCCCCTGGACTTCGCCCACCTCGGGAGCCTGGGCTCCATGCTCGGCTCGGCGGGGGTGGTGGTCCTGAACGACACCGTGGACATGCGGTGGGCGGCGACCCAGCAGCTGCGCTTCTTCGAGGCGGAGAGCTGCGGGCAGTGCGCGCCGTGTCGGATCGGGACGCGCTACCTGCGCGAGTCGGTGGAGCGCCAGGCGCGCGGGGACGCCGTGGACGGCCCCCTGGCCAACGCGGCGGACGCCGCGTGGCAGATGAACGAGGGGTCCATCTGCGGGCTCGGCCAGGCGGCGCCGCTGCC
>CAZEFP010000079.1:0-9932 GCA_964511565.1 uncultured Planctomycetaceae bacterium | reverse complement strand
GGAGGGTGAGGGAGACGAGGTGGAAGCCGAACGGGTCGCCATCCGAGGCCGCGCGCCCCACGGCGAGGGCGAGGGAGGTCATGGGCCGCCAGAGGCCGCGCTGGGCGGCGGCGTCCGGGTCATCGAAGCCCCAGTAGGGCTCCATCCAGTGGGCCAGCGCGGCGGGGATCGACCGGGTCGCAGGGGACTCGCCCACGAGGAGGACATCGTCGTAGATGAACTCGCCCCACAGTGAGGGGGAGAAGGCCGCGACCGTGCACACGGTCAGGGCGAGCGCGAGGGCGAGGCGCAGCGCGGCGGGCGCGCGCGGGGTGTCCAGCGTGGCGTCGGTCACGGGTCTCTCCTGTCCGTCAGCGATCCCCGCCGGACCTCGCCCGTCCTCGGGGCAAGGCGCCACGAAGGTCGGAGCGCAGGTCGGTCAAGCGCACGTTCCGGTGGATGGCGCTGCCGCGGCCGCGCCCCTGGACGATCGTGTCCCCACGCCGACTCTCGAACCATGAGAAGAGCCCGCGCCCCCCGTCCACGAGGACATCACCGCTGAAGCCCTCCGCGATGTCCTCCACGTGCTGGTGGAACATGAGCACGCGGCGGCCGACGCGAGTCGCGTCCGCGGGCGGAGCGGTGGAGCTATGGGCGCCGCGGCGCTCGCTGATGAATCCGCCAGAGAAGGTCACGTCCACGGTCTCCTCGTCCCCGGTGGCAAGATCCGTGCCGCGCACGCGGACCGTGGTGAAGAACAGCTCCCCTCCGTCGGGCGCCTGGAAGGCCCGCACCTCCCGGTGGACCACCGTCCCGATCACCCCACCGTCGCACCTCGGGAGCAGGCTCTGCCTGGCGGTGACCCCGAGCGGGGCGGCGGACAGGAGGAGCGCGCCGAGGGCCGGGGCGGCCGCGAGACGAAGGGAGGGGGACACGCTCACATCATCGCCCATTCGCCGGGCCGGGATCAGGGTCCAGGGTGGTCATTCCGCGCATTCCCTGTGCGAGGCCGAACAACTCGGCGTGGTCGGGGTGATCGGCGAACAGCCTCGCCGCGAGCTCCCGCCCAGCGGGATCCCCCGCCGCCACCAGGGCGTCCGCGCGACGGAGCCCCACCTCGAGGTCGTCGGGGCGCGCCTCGGCCACGAGCCGGAGCGAGGCCGCGGCCTGCGCGGGGCGGTCGAGGTCCATGAGCGTCGCGGCCAGCAGGAGCGCCGTCTCCCGGTCGCCGGTGCGAAGGGCTCCCCCGGCGTCGGCGGGCTCAGGGCCGACGGGCTCAGGGCCGGGCCCCTCGATGAGGGCCGCCAGCCTCGCAAGGGCCGCCTCGGGGTCGAGCTCCTCGAGCTCGGCGCGGGTGAGGGCCAGCTCGAGGGCTGGCCAGCGGGGGTGGGCCTCGGCGATGGGGAGAGCGAACTCCAGGAGCTCCGGGATGAGGCGGCGCTCGGCGAGGACCCGGACGGCACCCTCGATCACGCCTCGCTCGAAGGAGGAGAGGGCGGGGTTCCCCACCGCCGCCTCCCGCCATTCATCGAAGGCAGCGTCCGCCAGCTCGATCCGCTCCACCGCGGACTCGAAGGGGGAGCTGGCGGCCTGGCTCAGGGCGTGGAAGGCGAGGCCGCGGTCCATGGAGCTCGCCGAGATCGAGCTCGCGATGCGGGCGTCGGACTGCCCCGTGGCTTCCCTGGCCCGGGCGTCGGGGCGGGTCTGCATCCAGCGCCACCACGAGAGGCTCCCGATCGGAGTGGTGGGTCGCGCCGCGCCGCTCACCGCGCCGTCGGTCCACGCGAGGGAGTGGTGGAGCAGCCCGTCCGTGGAGCGCACCAGGACGTCGGACCAGGGGAGGTGAGCCGAGGGGCGGTCCGCAGGGCGCCAGGCGACGACGGGGGTCGCGCCGCCCCCGACCCGCAGGCCGAGCGAGGAGGGAAGGGGGCCCGTGGCGCCGCTCCCCACCGCGAGCACGAGGTCGTGTTCTCCCCGCGAGGACCGGCGCCGCGCCTCCGTCGGGGAGAGCACCTCGCCGGTGAGGGCGGTGCCGGAGGGGCCCAGCATGGCCTCCACCACGGGCATGCTACGCCACCAGCCGGCCGTGCGGTCCACGTGGGTCACGCCCAGGGCCGCCAGGATCTGCGCTCGCTCGGGGGTGAGCAGCCCCACGAGGAGCAGCCGCCGGACCGGTCCCTCGTCGACCGCCTCGATGGACGCGCGCAGCCGCGCGGCCTCGCCCGCGAGCTCCCGGGACCTCGGGCTGAGCGCGCGCTGGTCGAGGGTGACCCGTCGGCGCGCGGAGCCGGTGGGCTCCACCGTGAACTGGCCGTCGACGGTCTCGAGCAGCGCGACCGGCTGTACCGGGAACCGCTCCCACGGATCCAGCACGGGGACCGGGCTCACGGGGAGCAGGGCCGAGCCGACGACCACGCCGACGCCGGCTCCGGCGAGCCCGAGGCGGCCGCCCCCGGGGTGGAGCGCCGCGTGCAGCAGGGCGCCGATCCCGGCGATGAGCGCGCCGAGGCGAACGAGGCCGGCGGACCCGGCCGCGTCGTCGCCCCGCAGCCACTCGATGGGTGCGACCTCGATGAGCCCTGGCGCAGCCGCGATCCCGAGGGCCGCGCCCAGGAGCATCGCGGCGAAGGTGGCGGGCTGGCGAGCGAGGTATGCGGCGGTCCCTGCGGCGAGGGTGGGGAGCACGAGCACGACCAGCGCGACGAAGGCGCCGACCCGGGGTGTGCCCGCGAGGGAGGCGTCGGCGTGGATCCGGGCGCAGAGGGACTTGAAGCCCAGCGGCTCCGCGACGCCGGCGGCCAGGGCCAGGGCCACGACGCCGAGGGCCCCGGCGCCCAGCAGGAGGGCCGCGCAGCGGTGGTCGCCTCGCCGGACCGTGGCGCGCCCGAAGACGGCGCCGCCGAGGGCGAGCAGGGTCGCGAGGACGGCGGCGAGGAGGACGTCCTCCCCGCGCGTGGCGAGCCCGAGCCGCAGGGCGAGGCGGGAGAGGCCCTCCAGGCCGAGGGCCACCCCGGACGAGGCGATCAGGATGCCAGCGGACAGGGCCCACGGCGTCGGCGTCTCGCCGGACCCGGGCTGGGGGGGGAGCGCCACCTGGGCCCGGGAGAGCAGCGCCCCCAGGATGGCGAGGACCAGCCACGGGCTCGCGACGGCCCACGGCGCCGCGATGCCCACGAGCAGGCCGCCGTCCACGGGATCCAACAGGGCGCTCGCGATGCCCGCGGCGGCGCCGGCGAGGAGCGCACCTGGCGCGAGCCGTGGGGCGCTGCCGGCCAAGAGGACCAGGAGGGCCGACGCCGCGAGCGCCACGCCGCGGGTCGCCGCGGCGCGGACCGGATCCGGACCGGACAGGTCGAGGACGTCGGGGAAGAGCGGCGCTCTCGCCCGGGCGAGGAACCCGCCAAGCCCGAGGCCCAGGAGCGCCGCCAGGCCGAGCAGCCTGAGCCTCTCGGCCCTGGGGTTGGCGGGTGCGTCCATGGCGCTCGAATCTAGCCGCGCCCTTCGGTCGCGGGACGCGGGATTCGTGCGATCCGCAGGGGACTTCGGGGTGAAGGCGGGGCATCCTCCACACGCCATGACAGACGCTTCAACGACGCCGCTGCCCGGGGAGACGTCCTTCCCGCGCTCGGAGATCCAGGTCCTTCTCCTGGAGGGGGTCAGCCACACCGCCGCCGATGCCTTTCGCCGGGCCGGGTACTCGCGGATCGAGGAGGTCAGGGGGGCCCTCGCCGGTGAGGAGCTGAGGAGCGCGCTGGAGGGGGTCCACTTCCTCGGGATCCGATCGCGGACCCAGCTGGATGCTGCCTGCCTCGAGAGCGCGCGCAAGCTGGTGGCGGTCGGCTGCTACTGCATCGGGACGAATCAGGTCGACACCGCAGCCGCGCGGCGCCGCGGCGTCCCGGTCTTCAACGCGCCGTACTCCAACACGCGGAGCGTCGCGGAGCTTGTCATCGCCGAGGCGGTGATGCTCCTGCGCGGCGTCCCTCAGAAGAACATGTCCTGCCACCGCGGCGAGTGGATGAAGTCCGCCACGGGGAGCCACGAGGCGCGGGGCAAGACCCTGGGCGTGGTGGGGTACGGGCACATCGGGAGCCAGGTGGGGGTGCTCGCCGAGATGCTCGGCATGCGGGTCATCTACCACGACGTGGTGTCCAAGCTGACCCTGGGGAACGCGGAGAGCGCCAGCAGCCTGGAGGATCTCCTGGGTCGCTCCGACGTGGTCACCCTGCACGTCCCTGAGCTGCCCTCGACGCGCGACCTCATGGGCGCGCGGGAGCTCCGCGCCATGAAGTCGGGCGCCGTGCTGATCAACGCCTCCAGGGGGCAGGTGGTGGACCTCGACGCCCTCCGAGCGGAGCTCGAGGGCGGGCGGATCGCGGGCGCCGCCGTGGACGTCTTCCCCAGCGAACCGAAGGCCGCCGGCGAGCGGTTCGAGTCGCCCCTCGCGGGGCTCGACAACGTCCTGCTCACTCCCCACATCGGCGGCAGCACGGAGGAGGCCCAGGCCGGGATCGGGCGCGAGGTGACCGAGAAGCTCCTGCGCTACAGCGATGACGGGTCGACCCTGTCGGCGGTGGACTTCCCAGAGGTGTCGCTGCCGCCCCACACCGGCGACGCGCGGCTCCTGCACGTCCACGAGAACCGCCCTGGCATCATGAGCGCCATCACCGAGGTCATCGGTCGAAGCTCCGCGAACATCGACGCCCAGTACCTCCAGACCCTCGGGGACGTGGGCTACGTGGTGACCGACGTGGCCGCCGACCGGCAGGCGGCGAGGGGCCTGATGGAAGAGCTCCGCCGACTCGAGGGGACCCTCCGCACGCGGGTGCTATTCTGAGTCCCGTGCCGCCGCAGGAAGAACAGCAGGAGCAGGTGGAGGGGAGCGTCGGGGCCGCCGAGGTTCGCTTCGATCCCCCCGGCGACCTCGACACCCGCTCCATCCGGCGGGAGCTCACGCTCTGGTACGCCTCGAACAAGCGCGACCTGCCCTGGCGGCGGACGAGCGACCCCTACGCCATCTGGGTCAGCGAGGCCATGCTCCAGCAGACCCGGGTGGAGACCGTGAAGGAGTACTGGCCGCGCTTCCTCGAGCGCTTCCCGACGGCGTCTGCCCTGGCGGCCGCCGAGGAGGAGGCCGTGCTCGAGGCGTGGTCCGGCCTCGGCTACTACCGCCGGGCGCGCTCGCTCCAGGCGGCCGCGCGCGTGATCGCCGAGGAGCACGGCGGGGTGTTCCCCGGCGACCTCGACGCCGCTCTCGATCTGCCGGGGGTCGGCCCCTACACCGCGGGCGCGGTGGTCTCCATCGCCTACGACGTGCCTGCTCCGCTGGTGGACGGCAACGTGGAGCGGGTCTTCGCGCGGCTGTTCGGGATGGAGGGGATCCGCGGATCCGGTCCCCTCGGGCGAGCGTGCTGGGCGGCGGCGGCTCACTTCATCGAGCGGCTGGAGGGCGCCGTGGCGCCGAGCGTCTGGAACCAGGCGCTCATGGAGCTCGGCGCGTTGGTCTGCACGCCCCGAGCGCCGCGCTGCGACGAGTGCCCGCTGGCGGGCGCCTGCGTGGCGCGGTCCCGGGGCAACGCGGTGGGGATCCCCCGCCCCAAGCCGCGCCGGGCCTCCACGGAGGTGGAGCTGGAGATCTACGTCATCGAACGCGGCGGCCGCTGGCTCCTGGAACAGCGCCCCGAGGGCGGGCTGATGGGAGGCATGTGGCAGTTCCCAACCGTGGAGGTCACCTCGTCCGGGCTCTTCCCCGATGAGCTCGGGCCGGGGCTCACGGCCGCCGTCGAGCCGGAGCACGACCTGATCTCGCTGACCCATGGGATCACCCACCACCGCATCCGCGCCCGGGTGCGCGCGGCCCGCCTGGCGACGAGGGGGGAGGGGGCGGCCACCTGGTTCGCGCCCTCGGAGGCGGCGGACCTCGCCCTCACGGGCATGGCCCGCAAGGTGGCGGAGCGTCTCGCTCCGGCACGCGATCCGCTCTTCGACCGGAGCTGAGGTCGAATCGCCGTTGCCCTTGGGCCCGGGGCGCATAGACCCGTACCCTTGGCAGGATCCCATGTCGCAGCCGGAAGCCCCCCAGAAGTCACACGGCGTCACCGTCGTCGTCCCCGCGTTCGACGAGGAGAACGGCATCGAGGGCGTCGTCCAGCGCCTCACCGCCCTCGACCTCGGCCGGCCGACCGAGATCCTCGTGGTCAACGATGGGTCCCGCGACGGGACGGCGGACGTCCTCGCGCGCCTCGAGCCCACTCACCCGTCGTTGACGGTGCTGAACCACCGCGCCAACCGAGGCTACGGCGCGGCGCTCAAGACCGGGATCCGGTCGGCCGCCCACCCGATCATCGTGATCACCGACGCGGACGGGACGTACCCCGAGGACCGTATCGTTGATCTGCTGGCGCGGGTGGACGAGGGCGCGGAGATGGCGGTGGGGGCGCGGACCGGCGCGGACGTGCACATCCCCTGGCAGCGGCGGCCGGCGAAGCGGATCCTGCGCGGCATCGCGGCCTACCTCGCGGGCGAGCCGATCCCCGACCTGAACTCCGGCCTGCGTGCCATCCGCCGGGACCTCTGCCTGCGCTACGAGTCGATCTTCCCCAACGGGTTCAGCTTCACCACCACCCTCACCCTGGCGTCGCTGACCAACGGGCACCGCGTGGACTACGTCTCCATCGACTACGCGCAGCGCTCGGGGAGCTCGAAGATCCGGCCCATCCGGGACACCCTGGGCTTCCTCGCCCTGATCATCCGAACGGTCGTCTACTTCAACCCCCTCAAGGTCTTCTACCCCCTCGGCGGCCTGGTGGCGGTCCTGTTCACGGTCTCCTTGGTCTACGACCTCTTCCTCGTGGAGACCGCGCCGAACCTTGGAGACAAGACCGTCCTGCTCTTCGTCGCCCTCGTCCAGACCCTCACCCTCGGCCTCGTGGCAGACCTCATCGACAAGAAGTCTCGCCTCGGCGGCCCGCCCCGCTCATGAGACTCCTCTCCGCCCTCGTCGCCCTCGGGCTCTTGATCCTCGCGCCGCTCGCTCCGGCGCAGTCCTTCGAGGAGCTGCGAGAGCGGGTCCTGGCCGAGCGGGACGGCATCGAGGATGGCGAGGTCCGGCAGCTGGCGGAGTTCGAGACCCGCGAGGCCATGGAGGCCCTGCTGGAGGCCTACGACCGCTTCGCGAGCGCCTATCGCCGCCGGGAGGTCGTGGTCGAGCTCAAGCGGTTCGACGAGCACGAGGAGTCCTTCCAGCCGGCGCTCGACAAGCTCATGAAGGTCGCCGTGGGCGAACCCTCCCTGGAGGTCCGCACCGCGGCGCTCGAGAGCCTCGGCCTCTGCGCTCAGAACGGGCCGTCCTTCCTCGCGCTCATCGTCGAGTCGAACGCCGATGACAGCGTGCGCGAGCGGGCGATGGAGCTGCACGTTCGCCTCAGCGGCGACTCCAGCGACGGGTGGTACCGCAAGATCTACAAGCGCTCGCTCGGGAGTGTCCAGGAGGAGCTTCGGGGGGCCGACTCCAAGAAGAAGAAGGGGCGGCGGCGCAAGGGCGAGGAGGAGGCCGAGGAGAAGAAGCAAATCATCTGGCCCACGGCGCAGCTGCGGGCGACCGCCATGGGCGCGATCATCGAGTCCCTCACGGTCGAGGAACTCCAGGTCGCGGTGGAGCGCGATAGGAGCGGCGGGGTCCGTCGCTCCGCCCTCCAGGAGCTCGCGCGCCGGGGCGACAAGTCCGCCCTCGACTACGCGGAGACGATCTTCGGCCGGCCCGACTTCCCCTATCGCGACCGCGCCCTCGCGGCCGACATCCTGCTGGACGAGCAGGGCGTCGACGTGGCCGACGAGTTCATCGACGTGGCGCTCAAGGCACCCACCCCGGAGTTCCTCCGCAACCACCTCGCGGGCCTGCTCGCGGAGCTGAAGGACGAGGGCGTGGACAAGAAGCTCGTCAAGCTGATCGGCAAGGGCAAGGCCCAGCAGAAGGTCTTCGCGCTCCACTCGACGGTGAACGTCAACGACCCCAAGCTGCTCAAGCGGATCCGCAAGGGCCTCCGGGACAAGCAGGAGGAGGTCGTGGTGGCGACGGTCGATGCGCTCATCGCCCGCCGCGACCGGGAGTCGATCGAGGACCTGGAGAAGCTCTTCGAGAAGACCAAGCTCGACGGGGTCCGGGCCGCCGCCCTCCGGGGTCTCTCCGCGCTCTACGACGGGGAGAACGAGTGGGTCGTCCGCCTGAAGGGGCTGACGGATGCGGAGGACCTCGACATCCGGAACGCCGCGCTGGCGGAGATTGCCCGGCTCGGCCGCCGGAACATGGATGAGCTCTACCTCGCGAAGCTCTCCGACGAGAACTGGTCCACCCGCTTGATCGCGCTCCGCGCCCTGGAGTCGCGGCGTGATCCCCGGTTGCTCGCGCCGATCATCGGCCGGATGTCCCAGGAGCAGGGGCGAATGGCGATCGAGTTCGGGGACACGCTCTTCCGGCTCACCGGGCAGGCCTTCGGCGCCCGCGCGAGCTCCTGGGAGCGCTGGCTCGCTGCCACCCCCATGGACGAGATCGAGATCGTGCCCGAGGCGGAGCTGGAGACGATCGTCGCCGCGACCGAGGAGCGGAAGCTGCGTCAGATCTCGAGCGCGGCCTTCTTCGGCGTCCGGATCGAGTCCCACCGGGTGCTCTTCATCCTGGACGTCTCCGGCTCCATGAACGAGCCCATGCGCGCCGAGTACGTGGGGGAGCTCGGTCGGCCGAGGATCGACGTCGCCAAGGAGGAGCTCGCCCAGGCCATCCAGGCCCTGGACGCGGGCGCCCTGTTCAACATCGCGCCGTTCTCGGGCGGCGTGGACAGCTGGCTGGAGGAGGGCGTCGTCGGCGCCGACGACTACTCCAGGGAGGACGCGCTGGTCTACATCGATCGCCTCGGGGCGGCGGGTGGGACCAACCTCTACGGGAGCCTCGAGTTCGCCTTCGATGACCCGGACGTGGACACCATCTTCATCCTCTCCGACGGCGAGCCGTCGGTGGGGGACATCATCGACCCCCAGCTGATCCGCGAGGCCATCGCCGAGCGCAACGCGACCCGCAACGTGGTGATCAACACCATCGCCTTCGGCGCGGACCTCCAGGTGCTGGAGTGGCTCGCCGAGGACAGCGGCGGCACCCACGTCTCCATCGACTGAGCGCCGCGGGTGAAGGTCCTCCTCTCCGTCGCGGTCGCGCTCATCGCGCTGGCGCTGCTCTTCGCCTGGGGCGGGGTCGATCCCGGGGATGTCCTCGGGACCCTGGCCGAGGCGGACCTGCGCCTGGTGGCCCTGGCGTTCGTCATCCAGGGCCTGATCTACGTCTTCAGGGCCATCAGGCTGCGCGTCCTCCTGCTCGGGGCCGGCGGCGCCGACGTCTCGGTCCCAGGGCTCACGGCGGCGTCCGCCGCGTGGATCCTGGACAGCCACGTGCTACCGGCCAAGGTGGGGGAGGCGAGTCTGGTGCTGCACCTCTCGCGGGTCGGGGTCCGCGCCGAGCACGGGCTCATCGGCCTGGTGGTGTCCCGGCTCTTGGACCTCGCGACCCTGCTCCTTGTCCTCGGCGCGGCCTGCTCGGCCATGGCGGCCGCCGGGGAGCACCCCGATCTCCCGTGGCTCCGGTCGCTGGGCCTGTTCGCCCTGGTGTCCGCCACGGTGCTCGGGGTGGTGATCCTGAGGGGTGAGCACCTGGTGCGGGTCGGGCGCGGGATCGCGGTGCGCGTGCTCCCCCGGACCCTCGGGGAGCGGTCGGGGCGGTTCCTCTCGCGGGTCGAGGACGCCCTCCGGATCCTGCCGCGCCGGTCGGTCCTGGGAGCGGCGCTCCTGAGCCTGCCGGTCTGGGCCTGCGTGCTGGGGGTCTACGCGGCGCTCGGCGTGGGGGTCGGGCTCGAGGGGCTCGCCGCGGCGGACCTGCTCTTCGGGGCGAGCCTCGCTGTCCTGGGGAG
>CAZEFP010000078.1:0-9972 GCA_964511565.1 uncultured Planctomycetaceae bacterium | reverse complement strand
GTGAGACCGACGAGCCGCGGGTGCTGCCGGTGGAGACGGCGGCCCTGCACTACCAGGACTCGTTCACCAGCTCCCGCCGTTTCACCGGGACCGTGTCCGCGCGGCGCCGCGCGGAGCTCTCCTTCGAGGGCACCGGGCGCGTCGCGACGATCATGGTGGAAGAGGGGGACGAGGTGGTCGCCGACGCCCCGCTCGCCCGGCTCGACGTTCGCCAGCTGAACGCACGCCGCGCCGAGGTGGAGGCCCGCCGGGTCCGCCTCGAGGCCCAGCTCGAGGAGCTCGTGGCGGGCCCGCGGGCGGAGGTCATCGCCGCCGCCGAGGCCAACGTCGAGGCGCTCCTCGAGGAGCTCAACCTCGCCGTCCGACTGCTCGAACGCCGGACCGAACTCGCCGAGAAGGGCTCCATCAGCGCCGAGCAGCTCGACACCGCGCGCGCCGCGGTCAGGACCGTGGAGGCCCGCCTCGCCGGCGCGAGGGCCGCCCTCGAGGAGCTCAACGAGGGCACCCGCGAGGAGACGATCGCCGCCCAGCGTGGCTCCCTGGTCGAGCTCGACGCCAGCCTCGCCGCGATGGACGTCCAGATCAGCAACATGACGCTGCTGGCGCCCTTCCCCGGGACCATCGAGGCCCGCCACCTGGACGAGGGGGCCGTGGTCTCCCAGCAGATGCCGCGCACCGCCTTCGTCCTCTCCGAGACGGCCGCCCTCGAGGCCCGCATCGGGCTCCCGGGCGCGCTCGTCCCCGACCTGTGCGAGGACCCGAGCACCGCCTCGCTCACCTTCAACGGGCAGCCCATCGAGGTCGTCCGCGCGCGGGCCCTCCCGGTCGTCGACAGCGGGACGCGCACCATCACGGTCGTCCTCTCCCTCGGTGAGGGGGCCGCGCTCGTGCGGCCCGGCGACATCGTCACGTTGGAGGTCTCCGTCGAACAGCCCGAGCGCGGCGCGTGGATCCCCATCGCGGCGCTCTCCGAGAGCCAGCGGGGCCTTTGGAGCGCCTTCGTTGCGGTGGAGTCCGAGGCCGGTGTCTCCGTGGTGCGCCGCGCCGAGCTCGAGGTCCTCCACGTCGAGTCCGACCGGGCCTTCGTGCGCGGCACCCTCGAACCGGACGCCGCGGTGATCGTGTCCGGCGCCCACCGCCTGACTCCAGGCCAGCGCGTCTCCACCGCGACGCCGCCCGGCGGCGGATCGGCGGACTGAGAGGTCGCTCCCATGCAGCTCACCAACCTCTTCTACCGGAGCCCTCGGCTCCTCGCGCTCACGCTGCTGCTCATCATCACGGCGGGCCTGTCCGCCCTGATGACGCTCCCGCGAGCCGAGGACCCGACCCTCTCCCAGCGGAACGCCACGGTCTTCACGGCCTTCCCCGGCGCGGACGCCGAGCGGGTCGAGGCTCTGGTCACCGAGGTGATCGAGGACGCCCTCGCTGAGTTCGAGGAGATCAAGGAGATCAAGTCCACCTCGCGCGCCGGCCTGTCCACCATCGCCATCGAGTTGAACGACGACGAGTACGTCGTCGACGAGATCTGGGCGCGCATGCGCGATGACCTGGAGAGCGCCAGGGTCGACCTCCCGCTGACCGCGGGCGCGCCGGACCTCGTCGAGTTCGAGCTGGCCGCCTTCACACTCATGGTCGGGCTGACCTGGACCGCCGAGGTCCCGGTGGAGCGGGCGATCCTGGGACGGCTCAGCGAGGAGGTCGCGGACCGACTCCGCGCCGTCCCCGGGACCAGCGACGTCGAGATCCACGGGGAGCCGGACGAGGAGGTGCTCGTGGACCTCGAGCCGGGCCGCGCGGCCGCGCTCGGGCTCAACGCCACCTCCCTGGCGGCAGCGCTCCTCCGCCGGGACGCCAAGGTGGGCGCCGGGGAGGTCTCGGGGCGGTCCAACGAGCTCCAGGTGGAGGTGTCCGGAGAGTTCAAGTCGCTGGAGGAGATCCGGGACGTGATCGTCGACATGGACCCGGCGGGCGGCTCGTTCGTCCGCCTCGGTGACATCGCCCGCGTGCGCAAGGCGGAGCACCAGCCGCGCGCGACGGCGGCGCTGATCGACGGGCAGCCCGGCGTCGTCATCGCCGCGCGCATGGAGACCGGTCGGCGCGTGGACCTGTGGTCGAGGTCCGCCCGCGCCACCGCCACGGAGGCCATCTCGGCCCTCCCTTCAGGCGTCCGGGGGGAGATCCTGTTCGACCAGGCCCGATACACCGAGGAGCGCCTGGGCAGCCTCGTCTTCAACTTCGTTCTCGGCGCCGGCCTGGTGATGCTGGTGATCCTCTTCACCATGGGGTGGCGGTCCGCGCTCGTCGTCGGGACGGCGCTCCCGCTGACCACCCTCGTGGTGCTGCACGGCCTACGGCTGATGGACATCCCCCTGCACCAGATGTCGGTGACCGGGATGATCATCGCCCTGGGGCTCCTGATCGACAACGCGATCGTCGTCGTCGACGAGGTGCGCCACCGGCTCCTGGGCGGGGAGACCCGAGCGGGGGCGGTCTCTCACGCCGTGCGGCACCTCGCGGTCCCCCTGCTCGGGTCCACCGTCACGACCGCGCTGGCCTTCGCCCCCATCGCCCTCATGCCGGGCGGCGCCGGGGAGTTCGTGGGCCCCATCGCCATCAGCGTGGTCCTCGCGGTGACCACGTCCTTCCTGCTCGCCCTGTCCGTGACGCCGGCCCTCGCCGCTCACCTCGATCGACTCGTCCCCGGGTCGACCAGCGACGGGGTCCTCGCCCGCGGCGTCTACCTGCCTCGCCTCGACCGTGGCTACGGGAAGGCGCTCCGCTTCCTCCTCGCCCGCCCCAGCCTGGCCGTCGGTGTCTCCCTCCTCGCCCCGGTCCTGGGCTTCATCGCCGCGACCTCCCTCCCCGAGCAGTTCTTCCCGCCCGCCGACCGCGACCAGTTCAACGTGGAGCTCGAGCTCCACCGCAGCGCGTCCCTGGAGATGACCGAGGAGGTCGCACGCGCCGCGAGAGAGTTGATGCTCACCCACCCCAGGGTCGAGCGGGTCCAGCTGTTCCTCGGGGAGAGCGGCCCGAAGTACTACTACAACCTGGTCGAGAACCAGCGCGACGCGCCCTACTTCGCCCAGGCCATGGTGCAGCTGGACGGCCCACAGGACTCCATGCAGGTGGTGCGTGAGATTCAGGAGCAGCTCGACCGCGGCCTGCCCCAGGCACGCTTCCTCGCCCGGCAGATCGAGCAGGGGCCGCCCTTCGATGCGCCCGTCGAGCTGCACCTCTATGGACCCGACCTCCCCCGCCTGCGGGCCATCGGAGAGGACCTCCGGCGGCACCTCAGCGAGACCCCCGACGTGACCCACGCGAGCTCCACCCTCCGCGGCGGCGCGCCCAAGCTCCGTCTGCAGCTGAGTGAGGAGGCGGCGAGCCTCGCCGGGACGGACAACATCGGCGTGGCGGCCGCGCTGGAGTCGACCCTCAACGGCGTGGTCGGCGGCTCGCTGATCGAGGCCAACGAGGAGCTCGACGTGCGGGTGCGCCTCGCGCCGGGGGGCGCCGACGGGGTGGCCCGGCTCGAGGACCTCGCGCTCCCGACCCGCGCTGGCTGGACCAACCTCGCGTCCCTCGGCGAGCTCACCCTCGTGCCCGACACCTCGTCCATCGCCCACAGGAACCGGCGGCGGGTCGTCACCACCCAGGGATTCCTTCGCGCCGGGACGCTTCCCAGCCGTGCGCTCGATCGGTTCCTGGCCCGGCCAGGGGTCGCCGACCGCGAGCTCCCCGGCGGCTTCGAGCTGGAGGTGGGCGGCGAGTCCGCGAAGCGGGACGAGGCCGTGGGCAACCTCGTGGGCTCCGCAGCGCTCCTGATGGTGCTGATGGCTGCCTCTCTGGTGCTGACCTTCAACTCCTTCCGGCTCGCCGCTCTGATCGGCGCCGTCGGCGTGGCCTCCATCGGCCTGGCCATGCTGGCCGTGGCGGTCTACGGGGCCCCGTTCGGCTTCATGACCATCGTCGGCGCCATGGGCCTGATCGGGATCGCCATCAACGACTCCATCGTCGTCCTCGCGGCGCTCCGGGAGAATCCGATGGCACGGGCCGGGGACCTGGACGCGTCTGTCCGGGTCATCCGGCGGGCCTCGCGGCACGTGGTCTCCACCTCGCTGACCACCATGGCCGGCTTCGCGCCCCTCATCCTCGCCGGCGGCGGCTTCTGGCCACCCTTGGCCGTGGCCATCGCCGGCGGGGTCGCCGGCGCGACGCTCATCGCGGTGACCTTCGTCCCCGCGCTCCACCTCCTGGTCGCGCGTAGCATGGTCCGGGCGGAGCTCCGCGCCGAGTCACGGCGCGCGGCGCGCCGCGCGGCCTTCGCCGCGCGCTCCACGACGCCCTGAGTCTCAGGCGGCCCGGCGCGCGGGCAGGGGCGCGTGGTCCCCGAGGAGGAGCTCCCGGGCTCGATCCGTGGGAACGGGGGGGCTGAAGAAGTAGCCCTGGACCTCGTTGCACTGGAGCACCTTGAGGAAGGCCATCTGGCTCTCGGTCTCCACCCCCTCCGCCACGACCTTCAGGTTCATGCTGTGACCCATGAGGATGATGGCCGTGGTGATCGCAGCGTCGTTCGGATTGCCCGTGACGTCGCTGATGAAGGTCCGGTCGATCTTCAGGGAGTTGACGGGGAAGCTCTTGAGGTAGGCGAGCGAGGAGTAGCCCGTGCCGAAGTCGTCGATGGACACGTGCACTCCCCGGCTCTGCAGCCGTCCCAGGATCGCGGCGGCCGCCTTGGGGTCATCCATGAGGAGGCTCTCGGTGACCTCGAGCTCGAGGCCGTCGGGCGGAAGGCCCGAGTCCTCGAGCGCGCTGGCCACCGTCTCCTCGAGGTTCGCGCTCCGGAACTGGATGCTCGAGAGGTTGACCGAGACCCGGATCGGGGCGATCCCCTCGGCCCGCCACTCGGCGTTCTGCCGGCAGGCCTCCCGCAGGACCCACTCGCCGATCGGGACGATCAGCCCCGTCTCCTCCGCGATCGGGATGAACTGCGCCGGCGAGACGAGCCCGAACGTGGGGTGGTTCCAGCGGACGAGCGCCTCCATCCCGTTCATGGCCCGCGACTCCATGTCGACCCGCGGCTGATAGAAGACGGTGATCTCACCGTTGTGGAGCGCGCTGCGGAGGCTGGTCTCCAACGCGAGGCGCTCGAAGGCCCAGCGGCCCATGGACTCCGTGAAGAAGTTGATCTTGCTGGCGCCGTGCCCCCCGTTTCGGCTCGCCGCGGCCCGGGCCCGCTGCGTGATCTCCACGGGGTCGACCCCGTCGTCGGGCGAGCATGAGATGCCCACGCGGCACTCGCCGCCGCGCTTGGAGACGAGGGAGCTTTGGAGTCGCTTGCCGAGCAGGGCCGCGTCGTGGACCTGGTGAATGGAGGGCACGCAGAACACGACCGACCCGTCCTCGAATTCGCTCAGGATCATGCGCGAGTGAGCGAAGGAGGCTTCCCGCGCGTCCTCGAGCGCCTCGGACTGCTCCTGGACGGCCAGCTGGACGCTCGCGGCGAAGTCCGCCGCGCCGCCCGCCTCCTCCTGCACGCAGAAGATCACCAGGGGACGCTCCCTTTCCCGCGCGCGCTCGAGCTGGACGCCGACGCTGGAGTGGAAGTGCTCCAGGACATAGGAGCCGGCGGGGCGGGCCCCCTGCTCTCCGTTGGGATGCTCCACCGCCCTGAGGCGCTTGAGGATCAGCTCCGCCGGCGAACCGGGGTGGAAGACCTCAGCGACCCCCATCTTGAGGAGCGCTGCCTCATCCAACCCCTCGGTGACGAGCGCGAGGACGCTGCTGTAGCGCCGGACCATGCGCTCGACGAAGCGGGCCGCGGGCTCCCCCTCGGGCGCCGTCGACGGATCGAGGATCAGCCTGGCGGCGACCTCCCCCTGGGAGCCCACGTGGTCCGGATACTCGATGGACGAGGACTCCACGCCAGAGATGGCGCAGAGGCGCTCGAGAGCGAGCCGGAGGTCGGCGTTGCCGAGAGAAAGGTGAACAGCGCTGGGGAGCATTCCTGGAGGAAGTCGGTCCTTCCGCAGGAGTCTTCGGCCAGATCACGCTCGGTTCCTGAGGCCCTAGTTCCCGCAGGGCGGGGGATTAAGGGAAGTTCCAGTCCCTCGGCGCCTGAGCTGGTGGAGGAATCTCGGGGGGGGAGGTCCCCCTCCGCGGGCCGCAGACACCCAGGAATCGGCCGGCGCGGTCCCCCTGAGGCCGGACGGGTCCCCCCCGGGCCCCTATCCTGTCCTCCGATGAGTCACCTCCCCCACCCACGGCGATTCGCCTCCGGCCTCACCCTCCTGGTCCTCGCGACCGCTCTCCTCGGGTGCCGGTCCACCAGCGTTCCGTTCCGATTCACCCCGAGCCCCCTCGAGATCCTGGTTCAGGAGAGCCCCGGAGAGCCCATCCTCGCGCGGGTCCTCGTCGGGATCCCCGGCGCCGAGCGGGTCGGTGGATCCACCAAGGGGTACCCCGAGCTCCTCGTCCGGCTCCGCATGGAGAACAAGGGCGCGGTGCCCCTGTCGATCGATCCCGAGAGCTGCGTCCTGCTCGGCTCCGACCTGGCCCGCTTCGGCGCCCCCCGTCCGGAGTACCCCGGCTCCCTCGTGGTCGCCCCGGGTGGCTCGGAGGCCATGCTCCTACGCTTCCCCTTCCCCATGGACGGCGACCTCGAGGCTCCGCTGCTCACCGGCGTGAACCTGCAATTCGTGGTGGAGGTCGACGGCCGGAGCGTGGAAGCCAGCGTCACCATCGAGCGCGTCTTCCCGGTGGAGGTCGCCCCCACCTCCACCTTCAGCACCGGCTTCTACTACGGGGTGTAGGCGAGGAGGTCGGTGCAGGGCGAAGGTCCGGTGACTTCGAGCACACCTCAGCGCGCGAGGCGCCTGAGGACGTAGTTCAGGATCCCGTTGTTGCGGTAGTAGTCCGCCTCGGCCGGCGTGTCGATGCGCACCACGGCCTTGAACTTCACCGTGCCACCATCAGACCGGGTGGCCGTCACGTCCACGGTCCCGCCCGTGGGCGAGTCCTCCGCCTCGAAGCGCTCCGCGAGGCCCACCAGATCGAAGGTCTCCGACCCGTCGAGGCCCAGACTGTCGGCGCTCTGGCCCGCCTCGAACTGCAGGGGGAGGATGCCCATCCCGACGAGGTTGGAGCGATGGATGCGCTCGAAGCTCTCCACGATCACGGCGCGCACGCCCTGCAAGGCCGGCCCCTTGGCGGCCCAATCCCTGGAGGACCCCATGCCGTACTCCTTGCCCCCGAGGACGATGCTCGGGACGCCGGCGGCGCGGTACTCCATGGCCGCGTCGTAGATGGGCATCTGTTCCCCGGAGGGGTGATGCACCGTCACGCCCCCCTCCACCCCGGGGACCATGCGGTTCTTGATGCGGACGTTGCCGAAGGTGCCGCGCATCATCACCTCGTGGTTCCCGCGCCTCGACCCGAAGGAGTTGAAGTCCTGCTTCTCCACGCCGAGGGAGCGCAGGTAGGCGCCCGCAGGGCTGTCCACCGGGATCGCGCCGGCCGGTGAGATGTGGTCGGTGGTGAGGTTGTCCCCGAACAGGCCGAGCACCCGGGCGCCGTGGATGTCCCCCACGGGCTCCGTGTGGAGACCCATCCCCTCGAAGTAGGGAGGCAGCCGCACGTAGGTGCTCTCCTCCTGCCAGTCGAAGGTGCTCGAGGGAGCCGCCTCGATGACCCGCCATTCCTCGGTGCCGTCGAACACCCGCGCGTAGCTCTCCGCGTACATCTCGCGGGTCACCGTCCCCCCGACGATCGCCTGGATCTCGGCGTTGGTGGGCCAGATGTCCCGCAGGAACACGTCGGAGCCGTCGTCCGCGACGCCGATGCGCTCGGTGGCGAGGTCGATGTTGACGTCCCCTGCGAGGGCGTAGGCCACCACGAGGGGGGGCGACGCCAGGTAGTTGGCCCGCGTCTTCGCGTGGACCCGCCCCTCGAAGTTGCGGTTACCGGAGAGGACCGAGGCCGCCACGAGGTCCCCCGTGTCGATGGCACCCACGATCTCCTCCGCCAGGGGTCCGGAGTTCCCGATGCAGGTGGTGCACCCGAAGCCCACGACGTCGAAGCCGAGGGCGTTGAGGTAGGGGGTGAGGTCGCCGGCGTCGAGGTAGTCGGTGACGACCTTCGAGCCCGGTGCGAGGCTCGTCTTCACCCAGGGCTTGGTCCGTAGCCCCTTGAGCGCCGCCTTCTTCGCCACCAGCCCCGCGGCGACCATCACCGAGGGGTTGGAGGTGTTGGTGCAGGACGTGATGGCCGCGATGACCACGGAGCCGTTCTTGAGCTCGAAGGTCTCGTCCTCCAGAGACACCGCGACGCGTCGGTCGTGGTCCTCGGACCCCGCGCCGGCGAGGATCTGCCGCCGGTCGTCCTGGAACTGGGAGCTGAGGTCGGTGAGGGAGACGCGGTCCTGGGGCCGCTTGGGGCCCGCGAGGCTCGGCACCACGGTGCCCATGTCCAGCTCCAGGAGGTCGGTGTAGTCCGGGGTCGGAGCGTCGGGCGTGTGGAACATCCCCTGCTCCTTCATGTACGCCTCCGTCAGGGCGACCTGCTCCTCCGAACGACCCGAGAGGCGCATGAAGTTCAGCGTCTCCTCGTCCACCGGGAAGATGCCGCACGTGGCGCCGTACTCGGGCGCCAGGTTGGCGATCGTCGCACGGTCCGCCAGGGACAGGTGCTGGAGACCGGGACCGGTGAACTCCACGAATTTCCCCACGACCCCGTGGGCGCGCAGCATCTCGGTCACCTGCAGCACGAGGTCCGTGGCGGTCGCGCCCTCCGGCATCTCGCCCGAGAGCCGCACGCCGACGACCTGTGGGATCAGCATGGAGACCGGCTGACCCAGCATCGCCGCCTCGGCCTCGATGCCGCCGACGCCCCACCCGAGGACGCCCAGCCCGTTGATCATGGTGGTGTGGGAGTCCGTCCCGACCAGCGTGTCCGGGAAGGCGTAGCCGCTCTCGCCCGCCATCACGACCCGCGCCAGGTACTCGAGGTTGACCTGATGGCAGATCCCCATCCCCGGCGGGACCACGGAGAAGTTGTCGAAGGCTCCCTGACCCCACTTGAGGAAGGCGTAGCGCTCCCCGTTGCGCTCGAACTCTCGCTCGAGGTTCTGGCCCAGGGCGCTGGGCGAGCCGAAGGCGTCGACCTGGACCGAGTGGTCGATGACCAGCTCCGCTGGCTGCAGCGGGTTGATCTTCGCCGGATCGCCCCCCAGCTCCCGCATGGCATCCCGCATGGCCGCGAGATCCACCACGGCGGGGACGCCGGTGAAGTCCTGCATGAGGACCCGGGCCGGCCGGAAGGCGATCTCGACCGAGGGCGCGGCCTTTGGGTCCCAGGCAGCCAGGGCCTCGATGTCCGCGGCGGTGACGCTCACGCCGTCCTCGTGCCGCAGCAGATTCTCGAGCAGGACGCGCAGCGCGAAGGGCAGGCGTGAGACCTCGTGGCCCCGACCTGCGAGCGCGTTGAGGCGCGCGATCTTGTGGCTCTTGCCACCGACTTCGAAGGAACCGCGGGACCGGAAGGTGTCTTGCATCGAGCTCGGGGACGGCGCGCGCGGGACGGGAGGGGCGCTGCTGCCGGTTGTCGGGCCCAAGGCTATCCGCCGGCCGGTCGAGGCGCAGCCCTCACCGTCGCTGAAGCGGGTCGGTCTCCAGGCGCATGGAGGGGGGCACGACCTGCCCCTCCCCCACGAGATGGAAGTACCGCGGTCCGATGCGCAGCCCGCTCGGCTGCCGCCCGAGCGGATCCCTGGGCACGTCGATCACCACCCCCGCCAGGACCCCGCGCTCCACGTGGTAGAGCCCGAGGTTGGAGCCGCGCAGCAAGCACTCACGCGCGGCCAGGTGCCCTGCCCGGGGGGCCTGGATCAGCGTCCGCGACCCCGCGTCGAGGACGCAACGATCCATGGAGTTCTCGCTCTCGTCCGAGAGGTAGATCGAGCCGGCGTCGAGGTAAGAG
>CAZEFP010000077.1:2613-10068 GCA_964511565.1 uncultured Planctomycetaceae bacterium | reverse complement strand
GACGTTCCTGCAGACAGCGTTCTACTGGGACAACATGATCGGCTTCGGCAGCGGCCCGCAGCGCGCGACCGCGAGGTCGGACAGGGTCCCTCTCGTCTGGCGGGGGTTGGGGTGGCACACCAGACCGGCGGGCTTGTTGATCACGATCACCGAGGCGTCCTCGTGCAGGACCTCCAGCTCGACGATCGCCTCCCCATCGACGTCCGTGGAGACCTCCTGATCGGCCTCCAGCGTGACCACGACGGCGGCCCCGGTCTCGACCGGGGTGTTGGCTCGGCGGATCCGCTCCCCCCCGACGGTGACCGCGCCCCGCTTGATGAGGCGCTGGACCTGGCTCCGGGACTGGCCCTTGACCAGCGCCGCCAGGGCCACATCGAGCCGCGCTCCCCCCTGCTCTTCGGGGATCTCCAGGTTGAGTTCGGTGGGATCAGGCATGGGGGTGGGCTCCGGGGTGGAGACGATACCCGAGCCTAGCTGCTTCCATCGGGACCTCTCGACTGCTATCCCAGGGACGATGGAAGGAAGTCCTCCGCTCAAGGTGCTGCTCGCCGATGACGAGCAGCTGACCCTGGACGTCCTCGGCGCGTCGCTGACCGCCCAGGGCCTCGACGTGGTCCTGGCGTCGACGTCGGCGGACGCCATCCGCGCGGTGGAGAACTCCCCCTTCGACGCGGTGGTCACCGACGTGGTGTTCGACGGCACCAGCGAGGGCGAGCAGATCCTGGCGGCGACCCGCAGGCTGCGCCCGGACACCGTGTGCCTCCTGATGACGGGGTACCCCAGGGTCGAGGCCGCGGTCCAGGCCATGAAGGTCGGCGCGGTGGACTACCTCCAGAAGCCCGTGGACCCCGAGCTCCTCGGCGCGACGATCCAGCGCGCGGTCCGGGAACAGCGGTTGAGCTCCGAAGAGCTCCCCTACCAGGACCTCGTCGACATCCTGTCCGGGCTCGTGGCCAAGTCGATCGAGCGGGTGGACCCGTACACCGCCGGACACGGGGAGCGGACCCGCAAGTACTGCAAGATGGTGGCCGAGGACTTCGGCCTCGACCGCAAGACGATCGAGCACCTCGAGCTTGGGGCCATCGCTCACGACTACGGGAAGATCTTCCTGGACGATCTGGGCTTCCTGACCAAGAAGGGTCCGCTCACGCCCGCGGAGCGGCGCGAGATGCAGCGGCACCCCCTCGTTGGCGCCGAGCGCCTGGGCGAGCACCCCCAGCTCGAGCGAGTGGTCCAGTACGTGGTGGAGCACCACGAGCGCTGGGACGGGCTCGGCTATCCGTTCCGACTGCGAGGCGAGGAGATCTCGAGGCCCGGCCGCATCCTCTGCGTCGTCGAGGTGTTCGATTCCCTCACCTCCCGCCGCTCCTACAAGGGCGCCTGGTCGCTCCAGAAGACGATCGACTTCTTCGAGTCCCAGTCCGGTCGGGCCTTCGACCCCGACATCATCGATACCTTCCTGCGGCTCCTCGAGGTTCACGGCGAGGAGTGGCTGATGGCGCCCCGGGCCGACCTCGCGCGGGCCGGGCTCCTCGTCCCGGCGGAGAGGGGCGCCCAGGAGCACCCGCAGGCCGGCGACGCCACGCCCGCCGCGCCGGTCTCAGCCGCGACCGTCCGCCCCTGAGGGCCGATCCGGCCCGGCGATCCCGCCGGGAGGGGCCTCCCGTCGGCCATCCCCGGTGAGGGGGTAGTTGGGTCGATCCTCCGCGGCTAAACTGTTCGCCCTCCTCCGGGTACGACACGTCGCCCCCGGTGCTTTTTTTGTCTGTAGCAGAAACGCCGGCGACGCTCGTCGCTAGGTCCGGGGCCTCCCCAGTGGGACCCAAGACCTCCACTACGTCGAACCAGATGCGCACAACCATCCACGCCCTGGCAGCCCCGCTCTGCCTGGCTGCATTCACGCTCACTTCCCCGGCCCTCGGCCTCGCCTGCGGCGTCTCCGCCGACAAGAAGAAGGGCGACGACGCCTCCCCCATGGTCGACGCCTCGAAGGTCGCTCCTCCGGGGACGGTCTCGGTGAAGGGCGGCAGCACCCGCGTGGGCTCGAAGCCGAAGGACATCGAGGCGCTTCTCCAGACGGAGGCGTATCAGGGCTTCGCCCGGACACTGGACGGCGAGACGCCGCAGCACGACGTCAAGATCGCCCCGTTCCACATGGGGAAGTTCGAGGTGACGAACGAACAGTACCTCGCCTTCGTCGAGGACACCGGCTATCGCCCCCCCACCCACTGGGGAGAGACCGCCATCTTCGCCGCCCAGACGGAGTTCGGGCGCCAGGAGGCCGAGAAGGCCAAGGCCGCTCGGGAAGCGGGCGAGCGATACGTCCGCAAGAAGTGGGACAACGGGATGAAGAAGCGCTGGTGGGACGAGAACTGGGCGGACTCCGAGTGGGCCATCCCTGAGGGTCTCGAGTCCGCACCGGTGGTGTTCGTCGACTACAGCGACGCGTCGGCCTACTGCGAGTGGGCCGGGGTGCGGCTCCCCTCCGAGGAGGAGTGGATCCACTCCGCCCGCGGGAACAAGGAGCAGTGGTTCCCCTGGGGCAACGAGTGGGAGGCCGAGGGCCGCGCCCACACCCAGGAGAGCCGGCGCAAGAAGCTCTTCAACGTCGGCTCCTTCCCCGACGGTGCCAGCGAGTACGGCGTGATGGACCAGTCCGGCAGCGTGTGGGAGTGGACCACCGGCAAGTACACCGCGTATCCGAAGTTCAAGCCGAACAAGTACAAGATCAAGAAGTCGGGCGGCCGCAAGGAGACCGTCGAGCCGGCCCCGCGCTGGAACGCCAACCAGCGCGTCGTCATGGGCGGCGCCTTCCAGTTCGGTCTCCTCGCCGCCCGGGTCACCACCCGCCGCGCGACCCCCCGCACCGAGACCACCGACGGGCTCGGCTTCCGGATCTCTGCGAGCACGGCCCCCGGCCGGGACATCGCCGACGCCGTCTGGCGCAACATCATCCGGAACACCGGCGCCAGGAAGGGTGGCGAGACCTTCGACTCCAGCGAGTCCGTGGGGATCGACCGGTACTCGACCAAGGAGCTCCAGGGCAACCGCCCCGAGGGCTACGCGATCATCGACGGCTACGAGTACGCCGTCCTCGTGCCGCGCCAGGAGCTCGCCGAGAGCCCCGGCGGGGAACTGAACCGCGCCTCGCGGGTCGCCCCGGTGCTGTTCGGTTACTTTTCCACCACCATCCCCTTCGCCGAGCCCAAGCTCGATCCCGGCAACTACCTGGTGGCCTACCGCGAGAAGGGCAAGGTCATCACCTCCGAGGAGGAGGCCGAGGCCGAAGTAGAGGGCGAGGAGGGCGAGGAGGCCCCCGCCGAGATCACCGACGAGACGCCCATCGAGCTCCTGAGCACCGAGCAGCGCCTCCTCCGGCAGATCGACCTGAACGAGAACCTGATCATCTTCATGGACGCCGAGACCGGTGAGTACGTCGCGTCCATGAAGACCAAGAAGGCCCAGGACCAGAAGGACAACAAGCGCACCACGGTCACCGGGGTCTCCGCGGATCAGAAGACCGTCTGGGTCGGAGCCACCGTCAAGGAGAAGGTCCAGGAGACCCACGACTTCCTCACCTTCGACACCAAGGTCCGCCGCACGGCCAAGTCCCGCATCATTCCGCTCAGCCTCCGGATGCGCGTCGAGAACGGCGCCATCGGCTCCGGCTGGCGCCGCTGAGCCCGGACCCCTCCACGAGCCCCCCCGACGCCGAAGCGCGCCGGGGGGGCTTCTTCGTGGAATCGCCCTCCGGGCGTTGGCACGTTATGTCCATGAAGACGCGCACCCGCATCTCCCTGTGCATGATCGCCAAGAACGAGGCCGCCTTCCTGGCCAACTGCCTGCGGTCGGTGCGCGGCGTGGTCCACGAGATGATCGTGGTGGACACAGGGAGTACCGACGACACCGTCGCCATCGCCGAGGCCGAGGGCGCCATCGTGGTCCACTTCCCGTGGTGTGACGACTTCGCGCGAGCCCGGAACGCGGGCGTGGAGCGAGCCACCGGCACCCACGTCCTGGTCCTCGACGCCGACGAGCGACTGGCCCCCAACATGGGCCCCAACCTGCTCGCCGCCGCGAACAACCCCGAGGTCCTCCTGGGCTGCCTGCCCCTGTACAACGCGAGCGAGATGGACGCGGACCCCGAGGAGGTGATGTCCGGCGCGAAGCAGCTGGGCGAGCTCGCCTTCGTCCCCCGCCTCTTCAAGAACCTCCCCGAGATGCGCTTCACCCGCAGGGTCCACGAGACGTTGACCGTGGGCTTCAACCTCCTCCACGCCCGCGGGCTCGGGGACACCTCTGCGGTCGGCGCTGCGCTCATCCACTACGGTGATGTCCCGTCCCACCGGACGGGCCTCCGCAAGGATGACCGCAACACCCGCCTGCTGCGCATGTGCCTGGAGGACGACCCTGCGGACGGCGAGATCGCCGGCTACCTCGTGGTCCAGCTGATCAAGGACGGGGAGCACGACGAGGCCCGCGCGATCGGTGAGCGTCACTTCAGGCCCTTCCTCGAACGCAACGAGAACCGCCCCGAGGGGCACTACGCTGAGAACATGGTGCGCATCGGGTACTCGCTCGGCCTCCTGCAGACCGAGGCGGGAGACCACGCGGCCGCCCTCGAGACCGTGCAGGCCTCACTGCGCTTCACCCCCGACTGCCACCCGAACCTCCTGTACGTGGAGGGCCTCGCCCACACCGGGCTGGGGAACAACGCCGAGGCGCACCGCTGCTTCGAGCAGGTGCTGGCCGCCCACGGCAAGCACTTCGCCCAGCCCGTCCTCCCCGCGATCACCGACGAGCTCTCGCGTCTGAAGATCAGCGGGCTGCACCTGAGCGAGGGCCGCTTCGACGCCGCCCGCGCCGCCCTCCCCACCACCCAGGGCTCCTGGGCCTTCGCCCGGTCCCTGCTGGCCGCGGAGATCGAGGTCGAGGCCGGGAACCCCGCGGAGGCCATGGCCATGCTCGCCCCCTTCGTGGACCTCCAGGGCCTCGCGCCCGACTGGTACGTGCTGGTGCACCGCGCGCTCTCGGCCCTCGGGGATGAGACCGGCGACCTCCTCGGCATCGCCTCGAACGCCAAGTCCAGCGCGTGGCTCGAGAAGCGCCGCGCCCTGGCCCTCGCCTGACCCGGAGGGCCGTGCGGCCCGCCTCTGGTGCACCACCCGGGCCCCCCCGAGGATGGGGTGGAGCCCTACCCCATCAGAAGCCCGCGACGTTCCGCTCGAGCAGCTCCTTCTCCAGCTCGAGCTCCTCCACCCGAAGACGCTCGGCGGCGATGACCTCGTCGTCGGCCTTGGCGAGGAACCCGGGGTTCTCGAGCTTCTTCTTCGCCCCCATCAGCGCCTTGCCCGCCTTGACGGCGCGCCCCTCGAGGACCGTCTTCAGCTTCTCGAAGTCCACGTCCTCGCCGAGTACGACGTAGGCCTCGATGCCGCCCGCCACGGCGACGGCGCTGGCGTCGGGGCGCGGCGCCGCCGTGTCGAGGGTGAGCGATTCCAGGAACGCCAGCGAACGAATCGCGCCCTGGTGACGGTCGAGCACCGCGCGGAGGTCGTCGCGGGTCACGTTGGCGATCACCGGCAGCGGCCGGCGCTCGGCGACCATGGTGAGCGCCCGCACCTGTCGCACACAGCCGACCAGGTCCTGAACCGCCTGCATCTCGCCCTCCGCGACATCGTCCACGGCGAGCCCCTCGCCCGTCGGCCAGGGTGCCACCGCGAGCATGTGCTCGGGGGTCTCCCCAAGGGTCTCATGGAGCGCCTCCCAGAGCTTCTCGGTGATGTACGGGGTGAAGGGGTGCAGCAGCCCGAGGGTGTCCTTGAGGACCCGTGCGAGGGTCGTCCGCGCATCCCTGGCCGAGGCCTCGTCGTCGCCGGTGAGGCGGTGCTTGGAGAGCTCGACGTACCAGTCGCAGAAGTCGTTCCAGACGAAGCGGTACATGGTCGAGGCCGCGTCGTTGAAGCGGTACTCGTCGAGCGCCGAGGAGACCTCCTCGACCGTCCGCGCCAGGCGGCTCATGATCCAGCGATCCTCGAAGCGCGTGGAGGCCTCCGTCGACCGATCACCGGCGAGGTTCAGCATCACGAAGCGCGCGGCGTTCCAGACCTTGTTGCAGAAGCGGCTGCCCTGCTCGAACCGGTCGGGCGCCAGGCGGACGTCCTGACCCTCCTTGGTGAGGAGCACGAGCGAGAAGCGGACGGCGTCCGCCCCGTACTGCTCGATCATGTCCAGGGGGTCGATCCCGTTCCCCGCCGACTTGCTCATGCGCTTGCCCTTGGCGTCGAGCACGGTGGCGTGGATGTAGCAGGTCGAGAAGGGGTTGCGCTCGCCCTCGGGACGCTCGGGCATGAAGGCGTAGCCCGCCATGACCATGCGCGCGACCCACAGGTAGATGATCTCCTGGGCCGTCGAGAGGAACTGCGTCGGGTAGAAGCGGGTCAGGTCGGCCGCGTCCTTGTCCGGCCACCCGAGGGTCGCGATCGGGAAGAGCCACGACGACGCCCAGGTGTCGAGCACGTCGGGGTCCTGGCGGACGATCGGCTTGCCGGTCTTGGGGTGCGCGTCCCCGATCTCGAGGCCGTCGACCGACGCCACCGCAACGTCGTCCTCGTCGTACCACACCGGGATCCGGTGCCCCCACCACAGCTGGCGGGAGATGCACCAGTCCTGCACGTTCTCGAGCCAGTGCAGGTAGACCTTGCCCCAGCGCTCGGGCCGGAACTTGAGGTCCCCCTTCTTCAGGGCGCCGATGGCCGGCTCCGCGAGCGGCTCCATCTTCACGAACCACTGCTCGCTGACCAGGGGCTCCACCGGCGACTTCGAGCGGTCTGACGTGGAGACGTTGTGGGTGATGTCCTCCACCTCGGCGAGCAGTCCCATCTCGTCCATCTGCGCCACGAGGTCCTTGCGGACTTTCTCGCGCGTCTGGCCCGCGAACGGCCCGCCGTTGTCGTTGAGCGAACCGTCCTTCTCGAGCAGGTTGATGATTGGGAGGTTGTGCCGCTGGCCGCGCTCGTAGTCCGCCGGGTCGTGGCCCGGGGTGATCTTCACCGCTCCCGAGCCGAACTCGGGGTCCACGGAGTCATCCGCGACGATGGGGATCTCGCGGTCCACGAACGGCAGCTGGACCGTCTTGCCGACGAGCTCGCGGTAGCGGTCGTCGTCGGGGTGCACCGCGACCCCGGTGTCGCCGAGCATGGTCTCGGGTCGCGTGGTCGCCACCACGAGGAACTCGCCCTCGCGGTCGGTGATCGGGTAGCGCAGGTGCCAGAGCTTGCCCTTCTTCGTGACGTACTCGATCTCGTCGTCGCTGACGGCGGTCTGGAGCACGCAGTCCCAGTTGACGAGCCGCGCCCCGCGGTAGATCAGCCCCTTCTCCCAGAGGTCGACGAAGGACGTGCGCACGGCGAGGGACATGTCCTCGTCCATGGTGAACTTGGTGCGCGTCCAGTC
>CAZEFP010000077.1:0-2603 GCA_964511565.1 uncultured Planctomycetaceae bacterium | reverse complement strand
CCGGCGCAGGAACTCCTCCCGGCCGAGGTCGGCGCGGGTCTTGCCTTCCTCGGCATAGATCCGCTTCTCGACGACCGCCTGGGTGGCGATCCCCGCGTGGTCCGTACCCGGCACCCAGAGGGTGTCGTAACCGGACTTGCGCCGGTGGCGGACCACGATGTCCTGCACCGTCCCGTTCAGCGCGTGGCCCATGTGCAGGACCCCGGTGACGTTGGGCGGCGGGATCATCACCGTGAAGGGCTTACCGCTCCCCTCGCCCTCGGCGGGCGGTTGAAAGCAGCCGGAGTCATTCCACTTCGTGTAGAGCGGCTCCTCGATGTCCTTGGGGGTGTAGCGCGTCGAGAGTTCCATGGGATCGGGGCCCGAGAGGGGGTCGGGGGCGCACATGGCATCCGACCGGCGCGAGTCGGTCAACCCGCACCACCGGATCGTCGAAATCCGAGCGCCCAGGACCTGGGGTCAGTGCACGCGCCGGAGCCCCGCCGCCACGCCAGGCAGGTCGACGGAGAGCGCCGCAGCAGCTCGGGTGGCGTCGAGCGAGACGTCCCTGGGCCGCGGCGCCCCCGCGTCCAGGTCCGCCTGGCGCGTCGGGGAGAGCTCCGCGGCCGCCTCATCCCGGGAAAGCCCCATGGAGGTGAGCACCTCCACGCCGAGCTCATACCGCGAGACCCGCTCCGGGCCCGCGAGGTGGACCACCCCGGGGGCGTCGAAGTCGAGGAGCTCGACCAGCGCGGCCGCTGCGCTCGAGACCTCCAGAGGGGTGCGCCACTCATCGACGAACAGGCGCGGGGTCTCCCCCCGATCCACCTGCTCCAGCAAGGCGTCGCTCGCGCCGAGCCCCCGGCCAGCGGAGTCGCCGTACAGGAGCGGGAGCCGCGCGACGGTGGCCGCCGGCGACGCCGTCAGCACGGCGCGCTCCCCCTCCAGCTTCGTCCGGCCATACTCCGAGAGCGGCGCCGCTGGGGCGTCCTCGTCGAAGCCCCCCCGAGGCGCGTCCTTCGCACCGAACACGAGGTCGGTGCTCACGTGCACCAGGCGCGCGCCGTTGGCCTCGGCCCAGCCGGCGAGCTGGCCGGGCACCTCCGCGTTCATGGCGCGCGCGGCGCGGGGGTCCGCCTCGCAGTCCGCGGCGCGGCTGAGGGCCGCGCAGTGGATGATCTCCGTGGGACGGGCGCGCTCGAGGAGCGTCGCGAGGTCCGTCAACAGGTCCGCCTCGATCCACTGCGCCGCCTCCCTGGGCGAGCAGAAGCGCGGCGCCAGCAGCGCAGAGCTCCGGCTCTGGGCGACCACCAGGGGGCCGAGCGGCTCGGAGAGCGTCGCCTCCGCCTGACTGCGAGCCACCGCCGCCGCCACCACATGGGCCCCGAGGAAGCCGCTGCCGCCGGTGATGAGGGTCGTTCGTTCCACGCCGTGAAGGGTACTCCAGCGGGGACCGCTGCCGGGGCCGTGAATCCCCTCCCCCTCCTCCGCCGCCGATCGCTATGGTGCCCGGCATGTCCCGCCCCGCACCCCAAGCCTTCGAGATCGGCGGCCAGCCCATCGGGAATGGCCCGCTCTTCTTCCTCGCCGGTCCCTGCGTGCTCCAGTCACGTCAGCTCGCCCTCGACATCGCCGGGACGCTGCGGGACCTGATGGCCGAGCGCGGCTTGCCGTTCGTGTTCAAGGCGAGCTTCGACAAGGCCAACCGATCGAGCATCGGCGGCGGCCGCGGCCCGGGGATGGAGGAGGGGCTCCAGTGGCTCTCCGAGATCCGCTCGGAGGTCGGCGTCCCCGTCGTCACCGATGTGCACCTCCCCGAGCAATGCGCCGCCGTGGCCGAGGTCGTGGACGTCCTTCAGATCCCCGCCTTCCTGTGCCGGCAGACGGACCTCCTGGTGGCCGCCGCGAAGACCGGCAAGCCGGTCAACGTCAAGAAGGGCCAGTTCCTCGCCCCCTGGGACATGGCGAACGTCGTGAAGAAGGTCACCGACTCGGGGGGCGAGGCGGTCATGGTCACCGAGCGCGGGACCTCCTTCGGCTACGGTCGGCTGGTGGTCGACATGGCCGGGCTTCGGGACCTGGGCGAGACCGGACACCCCGTCATCTTCGACGCCACCCACAGCGTCCAACGGCCCGGCGCGCTGGGCGACCGCACCGGCGGTGACCGGACCTTGGTGCCTCTGCTGGCCCGGGCCGCGGTGGCCACCGGTGAGGTCCACGGCCTCTTCATGGAGACCCACCCCGACCCCGACAGCTCACCCTCGGACGGGCCGAACATGGTGCTGCTCGACCACATGCCGGCGGTGCTGGACGAGCTCATGGCCGTCCACGCGGCCGTCTAGGCCGTCATCGACCCTCGGGTCAGCGCACGCGGAGGTCGACGCCGTCGAGGCCCTCCACGGGGGCGCAACCCACGAGCGAGAGCAGGGTCGGCACCGTGTCCTCGGTGCCCACGCGGTCGCTGCGGGTGGTCGAGGAGACGCCTGCGCCCATGAAGACCAGCGGGACCCGCCGGTCGTACATGTGGTGGGAGCCGTGGGAGGTCCCGAGGCCGCTGGGCACCAGCACCCCGGGTGCCTTGAGCAGCACCACGTCCGGGGAGCGACCGGGGAAGTAGGTGTTCC
>CAZEFP010000076.1:0-10074 GCA_964511565.1 uncultured Planctomycetaceae bacterium | reverse complement strand
AGGATGCTCTCCATCTTCTTCCCGCGCGCCAGCTCGTCCACGAGCTTGTCCATGTAACGGGCCTTGCGCGTCAACGGGTTCTCGATCTCCTCGACTCGATAGCCGCAGATCAGGCCCTTGATGAGAGAGGCGTTGGGGTTCAGCTCGGCGTCGTCGAAGAGGGCCTCGAAGGTCGACCCCTTCTTGATGTGACGGTCGAGCTGCGCCTTGGTGAGGCCGGTCAGCCACTTGAGGACCTTGAGCAGATCGGCCTCGGTTCGCCCCTTCTTCACCACCTTGTCCACGTAGAGGGGATAGATGGACGCGAAGGTCATCTTCGCGATGCGTTCGTCGTGGCTGAGTCGGGGGGTCATCTGGATCTTGCGCCTGGTCCGGCGCTGGGGGAATCAGCGAGTGGGGATGCCCATGGGGGAGCGGGCCTGCGCAGAGGGAGGGTCCGCGCCACGGGCGCGAGGGGCGGGACCGGGCGGGCGGCCCCCGGTCTCACCTTAGCGTGACCTCGCCGCAGGGGACGGTGACCCGGACGGGTCCTTCGAGTCCCTCGGCCTCGAGGACGTAGTCCCCGGCGGGGAGCACATCGAAGGTGCAACGGCGGCTGGCGTCCAGCGACCGGGATCGTGGCTCCCTGCCCCAGCGGAGGGTCTCGTCCAGGTCCGGGATCGCGAGGGTGACCGTCTGCCCCTCCGCCAGCTCGGGAGCGAGGACCCGGAGTTCGTGGAGCACGGGGACGTCGAAGGTGACCGGCACGTCGGCTTCCAGCGCATCGACGATCTCCCACCCGAGCAAGGACTCCTCCAGCATCGCGTTGGGCGACAACGCGAGGAACGTGATCCGGTAGCGACCCGGGCTCAGCCCTTCGAGGCGCTTCTCCGGGTAGCTCGGGTCCCCGAAGAGGGCCAGGTTGCCATAGTTCGAATCCAGGCTCGCCTGACCGCTCTTGATCTGCTCGAGGCTCACGGCTCGAACGAAGAAGTCGCCCTCCTCGTAGCCCTGGAGGCGGACGAGGATCGAGGTGGGCGCGCCGAAGGCCACGCTCACCGCCAGCTCTCCCGGCTTCAGCGGCGTTCGAACCTGTCCGAGCTCGGGGTGCGCGGTCAACAGCGTGTACTGCGCGCTCGCGTCCGTCGGATCGAAGAACTCCCCGAGCGCGTCGGGGAACCAGACCCCGAAAGTCCCGTCCGAGGATCGCGTGGTGAGCCCCCTGACCACCTGCTCGTCTCCACCGCGGCTCCTCTCCAGGGAGAAGCGAAGGCGCCCGGGCTGGGGGACCCCCTTGCCGTCCGGGCCCACGACCGAGACGCTGAGCCGACGATCGTCCTTGGCCCGGATCACCAGCTCCACCCGGGCGATGGTCTCATCGACCTGGAACACCTCGTACCCGTACAGCTCGTCGAGGACGCTCCAGGCCCCGACAACGTAGGCGCCCGGCTCCAGGTCCATGAAGGTCCAGACTCGATCGTCCGGACCGCTCTGGGTGATCCCGAAGCCGTTCGTCCCCACTGTCGCAGCGGCGAGCGCCGCCTCGTCCACCCCCGCGCCGGGCTTCAGACCGACGATCCGGAGCCAGGGCCGGCCCTGCCCCTCCACCCTCGGGGTCACCTGCAGCCCGCTGCGGGACTCGCCGGTCAGGGTGAGACGTGGATTCGGGCCCGCGACGAGGTCCACGACCTCGAAGGCGCTGGCCTTGGCCGCGCGCATGGGGTCATCCAGGTCGGGATCCTCGAAGAGCCCCGTGAAGCCCCGCAGCTTGAAGCGCCCTGGCGCCAGGCGCAGGACATCGTCGGCCGGTGACCAGTCGAGCTCCTCGTACGGAAGGCGGGCGGAGGACTCCGCCTTCCTCGTCTCGCCCTCGCGAAGGACCCTGCTCACGACGATCACGCCTGAGGAATAGGACGTCCCTTCGCGGTCGAGGAACGAGAGCGGCAGGAGGGCCACGTCCGGCTCGATGGGCGGCTCGTCCGGAGGCACCTCGTCCTCAAGCGCCCCGGCGCCCCCGGAAGCCACGGGAGCCGCCGGGACGCGCCGGCCTTCGGTCGAGGGGTCGAGCTCGACGATCGAGGCCGCGGCGTCGGCCTCGGTCCCCGCCACCGGGGAGCCTCCCAGGTCAACAGGCTCTGGCGGTGCGCCGGCAGGCCAGAGGACCCAGAGGGCCGCGGCGACCACGACGGCGCACAGAGCGAGGAGTGAGCGGCTCATGGGAGTCAGGCTAGCCGCGCGACCGGAGGGCCGCCAAGAAACCGTCCGTGGCCCCCGCGGACGCGACCTGGACCCCCCGCGGAGCGCTGAGCCCCCCCCGACCGGGGCCAACCTGACCCTGTATGCTCAGGCCATGACCACGCCGATTCTCTTCTGGCTCGCCGTCGCTCTCGCCGCGCTCTCGGCCGTGACTGTCGCGCGGAAGCATCTCAAGGCGAGCTCCCGCAGTGCCCTGATCGCAGCGCTCGCCGTCCCCATCAGCGCATCGGCGCTCTTCTTCACCCTCGCGCTCCACATGCACCGGAGCCTGGGCGGCTGGCCGGAGACCATCGGCAACCGCGGCTTCCCCGAGGGCCTGCTCCAGCACGAGAGCGCGGCCTTCACCGCCTTCGGCATCCTCCTCATCGGGCTGCTCCTCTCCCCCCTGGCGCTCCTCCTCTGCGCGGCTGCGCCGAGGCTGCGCGGTGGCCTCTCCCCCATCGCGATCTACGCGGCCGCCAGCATCGCCGCCCTGCTGCTCACGAACCTGGCGCCCGACCCGTTCCTCTACTGGTGGTGGGATTGACCCCATCGCGCCGCCGCGCGCGATCCTCCCGCCGAGCCCGCCCCTCCTCGACATGCTGAACCTCCTCAGACGACTCGTTGGCAACACCCCAGCCGTCCCCGCCGTCCTCGTCGGCCTGGGGGTCGGCATGGCCGTCAACATGGCGTTGATCCAGCTCAACTCCACGGTGCTCTACCCGGCGCCGGAGGGCATGGACATGAACGACCCGGAGCAGCTCCAGGCCTACATGGACACGCTCCCCGCCGCGGCGTTCCTCGTGGTCATGGCCGCCCACCTGGGCCAGGCCCTGATCGGCGGCTGGCTCGCCGCCTGCCTCGCCGTCAAGCGGCCGGTCCTCCTCGCCCTCATCGTGGGGGCCTTCACCATGGTCGGGGGGATCATGATGATGACGATGGTCACCGGCCCCGCCTGGATGATGGTCGAGCTCCCGCTCTACCTCCTCCTCCCCTACCTGGCCGGCCGCAGCGTCGCCCGCTCCCGCGGCGGTACGTGACGCCCCACCGGCTGCGACTAGTCGCAGCCACGCGTCCCCGTTGGGGCCGCTCATCCCGGTGACGCCGCGCCTCGCGGGCTCACCGACAAGTGGACTACTGTTCCCTCGAGCCCGCCGAGTAGGTGCCGTCAGGAAGGACCCGGGGGAGTGAGAGCGTCGGGTCGGTGAGGAGCCTTACCACGCCAGGATCGCGAGTCGCGAGGAGCTCAGGCGTCGGACACTCCCACTCGTGGGCGATCTCCTCGGCGCGGCCGGGGAAGGCCTGGCCGCCCAGGTGCGAGGTGAGGGCCCAATAGAGGTACTCGGCGGCCATGCACTCGTAGTCGCAGGTGCGGTCGTCGTAGTGGTACCAGGCGGCCTCGGGGTAGCGCCGGGGCACGCGGCGGAAGCGGCCGCCACGGGCGAGGTCCATGGCGTCGGTGAGGCGCGAGCCCGGGCGGTAGCCGAGGGCCTCGGGGTGGGCCATGACCCAGCCGTTGGAGACCAGGTGCAGGACCTCTTCGAGGGCGGCGTCGAAGCGGCCGGGGGCCATCACGTGGGGCGGGCCCGCGGGGAAGGTCTCCTCGCCGTAGAGGTCCTGGCCGATGCGGAAGCCGGCCTCCTCAAGCTCGTCGAAGGAGAGAATCTCGTGCAGCTCCTCCATCTCGTCCTCGGTGGCGGGCATGACGAGGAAGGCCCCGCCTGCCACCAGCGCCGCGCGGGCCGCCACGTCATCGGGGAGCCCGTCCTCGTCGTTATCGATCCACTCGGCGAGGATCGTGCCCGCGTGGGAGACCTTGGCCGCCTCCGTGGCGGGCGTCGCCACGACCAGGACGCCGAAGACGTCGAGGTAGCGATCGAAGTGGGGCCGGAACACGGAGAGCCGCCCGGACTCGGGGATCGGCCGCGGCGTGAAGTCCGAAGGTGAATCGTCGAAGAAGCAAAGCGCCACGGCGGCGCCGGGCGCGGCGGGGAAGGGATCGGTCCCACAGGCCAGGCTCGTGGCCGCGAGCGCGGACGCCAGGAGCCGTCGCGCTGGAGAGCGATCCGTGGTCCGCACCCGTCAGTCCACCCACACGCCCAGCTGCGCTTCACCTTTCAGGTAGATGGCGAAGGTGCCCTCGCCCGGTAGCTCGAGCGCCGGGTGCAGCACCTCCGCGCCCTCGGCCTCGGCGGCGGCGACCGCCGCTTCCGCGTCGTCCACGGTGAAATAGGGCCGCACCACAGGGGCCTCCTGCTCGTGCATGGGCGCACGGACGCCCAAACGCCCGCCGCCCTCCAGCGGCGCCGTGCGTGCCCCGCCGAGGGCGGGAACGGGGTCAGAAAAGCTGACGCCGTGGACGCCCTCCAGCGCGCTGCACGTTCCAGCGACGTCGGGCGTCACGATCTCCAGGTAGCCGATGTTCATGTTGGTAGCCTCGACGGAGAGAGTAGCAGCCCGCGGCGCTGTCTTGATGTGAGCACGCAGACCGTCGGACCGCGCCGCCCCTGGACCTCGGCCCCCTCGGCCCATTTACAGCTTCGTATCCTTGGGGGGAGCCCGCCGCGAAGGTGGCAGACATGATCCCCACCCTCTCTCCCCCCACCCCGGTGCCCGACGCCGCCGAGGAAGCAGGAGCCTCCCGGCCCGTGAGGCGGAGCTGACCCCGGTGTTCGCCCGCTACGCCGTCATCCTCTGGACCCTCGGCTTCCTCGCTGCGGGTGAGTTCGCGCTGGAGGTCCGGGCCAGCGCCCGTGGGTTCCGCACGCTCCTCTTCGGTGCGCCGGTGTCGGCGGCGACCGCCAGCGCCGGCGAGTTCGGGCCCTCCGCGCGCTTCCCCTTCCGGTCGCGGGTCGCGCCCCAGGAGCGGCGCGCCGGGGTCCCCAGGATCTGGATCGCCTCCGCGAGCTATGCCGAGCACGTGCGGATGCCCGTCGAGGGCATCTGGCCCGTCCTGCTCCAGGACGAGCTGGCCGCCCGCGGACTCACCGTGGAGGTCCTCAACGCGAGCCAGGCAGGGTGGGAGCTGCACCGTTCCGTGCGGACCCTCCGCCAGCTCGGAGAGGCCTGGGCGCCGGACCTCGTGCTCGTCTATCAGATGTCCAACGACCTCGACCGGGTGGCCTCGGCATTGGTCGGCCGAGTCATCGAGCCGACGGAGGACCTCGCCGTGGCTCCCGACCCGCCCGAGCCGTCCAGCGAGCTCAACCCGACGGAGATCGCGCGCCAGACGACCGCCTACGAGATGATGCGGTCGAAGCTGGGTCCCCTGGTCGGTGACCTGCGGCCCCAATGTGATGGACAGGAGCCGGGGATCAACGCCGCGGCCGCCGAGCGGATCGAGGCCCGCTTCAGGGGCGTCATCGCCTGCGGGCGCGAGCTCGGGGCGACCCCGATGCTGATCAGCTTCGCCACCGCCTATCCCGATCCCGAGGAGCCGCTCCCCCCCGAGTTCGCCGCGGGGCTCAAGCGCGCCAACGGCCTGCTCTCCCCGGCGGGCTGGCGCCGCTGGGTCCGGCTGGGAGACCGGTCCATGCGGAGCGTTGCGGCGGCCGAGGGCGTGCCGGTGCTCGAGGTCGCGACGGCCCTCGACGGCAGGGAGGAGCTCTTCGTGGACCAGTACCACTTCACTCTCGAGGGCCACCGCATCTTCGCGGAGCGGCTGGCAGACGAGCTCGAGCCGCGGCTCCGGGCGCGAGAGGAGGCGAAGCGGTGAACTTCAACTCCGCGGAGTACCTGGTCTTCCTCCCGCTCGTCCTGCTGCTCCACGGGCTGCTCTCGGGGCGGGAACGTGGGCGGCACTGGCTGCTGCTGGCGGCGAGCTACGTCTTCTACATGTCATGGAACTGGCAGTACGCCAGCCTGATCGCCTTCTCCACGTTCGTGGACTTCGGGCTCGGGCGCGCCATGGCCGCCAGCGAGAACGAACGACGGCGCCGGGCGCTGCTGGTGGTGAGCCTCACGACCAACCTCGGGCTGCTCGCGGTCTTCAAGTACTTCAACTTCTTCGCGGACTCCGCCGGGAGCGCCCTCGCCTGGCTGGGTCTCGACGTCGAGCTCCCCCACCACCGGCTGCTCCTGCCCGTCGGGATCAGCTTCTACACCTTCCAGACCCTCAGCTACACGATCGACCTGTACCGGCGACAGATCGAGGTGGAGCGGAGCCTCACGCGCTTCGCGCTCTTCGTCTCGTTCTTCCCCCAGCTGGTGGCGGGCCCCATCGTCCGGGCCAGCGAGTTCCTGCCGCAGCTCTCGTCGCCGCGGACCGTCCGGGCCGAGCAGGTGCGCCGCGGGATCGCGCGGATCTTCCGGGGCCTCCTGAAGAAGGTCCTCGTCGCCGACCTGCTCGCCGCGACCCTGGTCGACCCCGCCTTCGCCAACCTGGAGAGCGCCGCGAGTCTGGACCTCGTGCTGGGCCTCTACGCCTACGCCTTCCAGATCTACGCCGACTTCTCCGGATACTCCGACATCGCCATCGGCACCGCCCTGTGCCTTGGCTACGAGCTCCCGGAGAACTTCAACCGCCCCTACCTCTCGCGCAACGTGCGTGAGTTCTGGACGCGCTGGCACATCTCCCTGTCGAGCTGGCTCCGGGACTACCTCTACATCCCCCTCGGAGGCAACCGGGGCAGCAAGCGGCGCACCTCCTTCAATCTGATGACGACCATGGTGCTGGGGGGGCTGTGGCACGGAGCCGCGACCAACTTCCTGCTGTGGGGCGCCTACCACGGGGCGCTCCTCATGTTCTCCCGCGGTGCAGACCGCCGCGCGGGGGATCGCACCGCGCCGGCGCGCTCGGTCCTTCTCGAGCGGGCCATCTGCTTCCACCTCGTCCTCGGCGGATGGCTCCTGTTCCGGGTGCAGTCCATGGAGCAGCTGGGGCAGTGGCTCCGCGGCGTGTCCGAATTGCGTCCGGGCATGGACGCCCGCCCGGCGGCGGTCCTGCTGCTCGCCGCCGCGGCCACCGTGCACTTCCTGCCCCGCATCCTCGTGGACCGCGCCCAGTCGAGATTCTCCGAGGGGATCCCGGCGCCGTTGCAGGGCGCGGTCTACGCTGCGCTGGTCCTCTTGCTCTGTGGAGCGACGCTGGACACCTCCGCGTTCATCTACTTCCAGTTCTGAGCGCGAGGCCCGGGTGGCCCCGAACCGATCTTCCTAGCCCTGGTTCGCCACCCAGGGGGAGCTCCATGGAGCCCCTCAGACCTGCCATGACCCAATCCGATCCGACCCTGCCAGTCGATCCCGAGGACGTGCAACGTCCGGGCGTCGAGCTTCTGCTGTCCGCGTTGTCACCCAACAGCGGAGACCTCAACGCTGACCTGGAGCGGGCGCTCGCGCTCGCCACCGGGTTCTTCGGGCTGACGATCGGGATCGTCAGCCGGGTGGAGGGTGAGACGTACGTGGTCGAGTGCGTGCACCAGCCGGACGGTGCTGGCCTCGAGGTCGGGCAGACCTTCAGCCTGGGCACCACCTACTGCGCCATCACCCTGCAGGCCGACGACGTGGTGTCCATCGACGACATGCGCACCTCGGCCTACAGCGAGCACCCGTGCTACGACGCGTTCCGCCTCGAGTCCTACCTCGGCGCGCCGCTCCGGGTCGACGGTGAGCTGTACGGCACCCTCAACTTCTCCTCACCCGACGCTCGCCCACGGCGCTGGTCCGAGACCGACCGGGACCTCGTCCGGCTGCTGGCCCTCTGGGTCGAGTCGGCCATCTCGCGCGATCGGCTCAACCGACGAATGGGCGATGCGGTCCGGCAGCTGGATCAGTCCAACCGTGACCTCCGAGAGCGGAACGAGGACCTGGACTTCTACGCCCAACACGCGAGCCACGATCTCCAGGCGCCCCTGAAGAACATCATCGCGCTCATGGACCTGTTCTCCCTGGAGGACGCGATCCCGGGCCAGGTGGCGGAGGACCTCGGGCTCATCCGCAACGAGGTTGGGCGCATGCTCGGGATGGTCCAGGGCATCCTCCACTTCAGCCGATCCAGCAGGGCGGAACTGGAGCTGGAAACGGTGGACATGGTGGCATGCTGCGAGGACGCCCTCGCGTCGCTCCGGGAGGAGATCGAGCGCACCGGAGCCACCGTCTCGGTGGGCGCGCTCCCGAGGGTCTCCGGCGACGCCGCGCTGCTGGGACAGGTCGTGCAGAACCTCGTCGAGAACGGCATCAAGTACCAGCCCGCTGGCCAGCGCCCGCAGATCACCATCCAGGGCCGAGAGGAGGGCGGCATGGTCTTGTTGGACGTCACCGACAACGGGATCGGCCTCGCCGAGGCGAGCGAGGAGCTGGTCTTCAAGCCCCTGGGCCGGCTGCACCAGGACGACGCCTTCCCCGGCAACGGGCTGGGCCTCTCGATCTGCCGGAAGATCATCCGCCGGCACGGCGGCGAGCTCAGCTATCGGTCGGCCCCTGGGGCCGGGGCGACCTTCACCGCCTCGCTGCCCGCCGCCCGCTCCTGACCACGGAGCGGGGGGGAGGGCCCCGCGGACGGGCCTCCCGGGCGGGCCTTGAGCTTCGGGTCTCAAACTACGGGCTGTCCGTGGAAACGCCGGGGCCGTACCCGTCGAACGCAGAGGGGACATGAGCATCACTGACCACCCTCCGCAGACTGCGACCTATGCCCGCGGCCGCCTTCAGCTCGGCATCGCCGGCGTCGGGACCATGGTGCTCCTGGCCGGCGCCGCGGCCTCCCTCGGCCTTCCGGCCACGGTGTTCCCCGAAGCCGGGGGGACCCTCCTGGCCGACGCCAGGGCGCTGTTCGCCTGGGGGGCCAGCCTCGCGCTGGCCACGCTCCCGGTGGAGGCGCTGGGGGGCTTCTTCGTCCCGAGGGCCTTCCGCCGCCGACACCCCTCCCTCGTGGGGTGGATCCTGGGGTGGATGCGCGGCGCCCTCGTGGTGACCCTGGTCATGTCCCTCTGCGGAGCCACCACCCTCGCGGCGGGCCGCGCCGCAGGACCGGGGGCCGCCATCGGGGTCTTCGGGATCCTCCTGTTCGCGATGCTCCTCCTGCAGCTCGCCATGGCGCGCTCCGTCGCCGGCCTGCGCCCGAGCCAGGTCGGCCTCGGCGCGGTCGAGGAGGAACTCGAGCAGCTCGGCTGCACTTCGCCCAGGGTCCAGGTCCTCGAGGCCGAGGACGAGGGGTTCACCGGCGGGATCGCAGGCCTCCCCGGGCGAGAGGTCTCCGTCGTCCCGGTGGCCTGGGTGGGACAGCTGGAGCCCAGGGCTCTGGCGCTGCTGCTCGCCCGCCGCGCGCACCTCGTGGGCGGCGGCCTCCGGGCAGCGGGGGTCGCCCTCGCGGTGCTGTGGACCCTCGGCACCTTCGCCGCTGCCTCCATCCTCCCGGGCGCCGGCCTCGCGTCCGTGGCGGGGTTCGTCACCACCTCGCTCTGGTTCACCCTCTTCTCCTTCTTGGGGCTGCTCGTCCTCCCCACCCCGAGCCGCGGGGCCACGCGGCGTGCGGACGCGCGGCTCATCGGGGGCCTCGGCGAGGAGGACCGGCGGCTCTTCGCCGAGACGCTGGGTGCGCTGGACCGGCTCCAGGACGACGAGCCGGAACGGCCCGTCTCCGTCGAGAGCGTCTTCCACCCCATTCCCGCCCTCGAGTCGCGCCGGCGCGCCCTCCAGGCGCCCACCGGCGGCCTGGCGCCTTGGCACGTGGCCCGCACGGCCATCTACCTCTCCATCGTGGGCATGAATCCCCTCCACCGGCTGGTGCACTGCAACGTCGGCCGACCGGAGCTGTGGGTCTTCCTGCCCGCAGATGGTTGAGCCCAACGGGCGGGGCGCGGGCCTCGGCGCTCAAGACGAGCAGCGCCCGCGACCTCCGGCGGGAGATCACGGGCGCTGGCGTGG
>CAZEFP010000075.1:0-10111 GCA_964511565.1 uncultured Planctomycetaceae bacterium | reverse complement strand
AGCTGCAGCAGCTCCACGACGAGACCCGGCGCGCTTCCGACGCCGAGGCCGCCCGCGTTCGGGCCGAGCTCGAGGAGCGGCTCGCGGAGCTCGAGCCCCTTCCTGAGCAGCTGGAGGCCACGCGCCTGGAGCTCGGGCTGGTCCGCGACGAGCTCGCTGCCCTGCTCGAGTCCGCCACCGCCGAGAAGGAGGCCGCCGCCGAGGAGCTGGAGGCCCTGCGTCGCTCGGGCCAAGAGGCGCGCGAGAAGGCCTCCGCCGAGGCGGGCATCGTCCAGGGTCAGCTCCAGAGCCGGCTCGCCGCGCTCGAGCCGGTCCCCGCCAAGCTCGAAGCCACCAGCAAGGAGCTCGAGGCCCTGCGCCGCGAGCGCGACGCCCTCGCGGAGTCCACGTCCACGGAGATCACCGACCTCAAGGGGCGGATCAGCCAGCTCCTCCCCCTCGAGGAGATGCTGACCGAGAGCCGCGCCAACGCGGACAAGCTCCGCAGCGAGCTCGCCAACCTGGAAGCGACCTCGGCCAACCACGAGTCCGAGCTCCGGGAGCGGATCGCCGAGCTCGAGCCCCTGCCCGAGCAGCTGAGCGCCGCCCAGAGCGACCTTCGCAACGCGCGCGAGCGGATCGCGGAGCTCGAGCCCCTGGTCCCGCGCCTCGCGCGCGTGGAGACCGAGCTCGCCGCGGCGGGCGCCGAGACCCATTCCCTCAAGGCCTCCAGCGGCCAGGAGGTCGCCGCGCTTCAGGCGCGCGTCGAGGAGCTCGAGCCCGTCGTCGTCGAGCTCGCCCGCCGCGAGGGTGAGCTCAAGATCATGCGCGAGCGTATGGAGGCCCTCGAGCCCCTGCCCGCCGAGCTGCGGGACCGCGAGGCCGAACTCGACGCCCTGCGGGCCGCCTCCAAGGAGAGCGCCGAGGGCGCCCGCCTCAAGGAGCGAGAGCTCGAGCAACGCCTCAAGCAGCTCGAGGGCATCGAGGACGAGTTCCTCACCACCCGCAAGGAGTACGGCGACTTCAAGAAGGCCGCCGCCCGCGATGCCCGCGCGGCCGAGCTCGAGGCCAAGCGCCTCGCGTCGACCCTCGAGGCGCTCGACTCACGGTCCGCCGAGGTCGAGACCCTTCGCCAGCGTCTGACCGAGCTCCAGGCCTCGCAGAAGGCCGATCAGCGCGAGGCCCATCAGCTTCGAGGCCAGTCCACGAAGCTCGAGACCCGCCTGACCAGCACGAAGCTCAAGCTCGACGAGCACTCGGCCCAGCTGAAGGAGGCCAGGGCCGAGCTCACCAAGCTCCGTCGCGTGGTGGCCCGCGCCGAGGCCAAGCAGCAGGCCGCGGGCACCAAGGCGAGGGCGGAAAAGGCCCCGAAGAGCGCGGGCAACAAGAAGGCGGCCGCTCGGCCTGCGCCGGCCTCGAAGAAGGCACCGAGCAAGCGCTCGGGCGCCAAGGAGAACGTGAAGACGCTCCAGCCCGCTCCCCGGAAGGGTCAGGACGACCTCACCGCCATCAGCGGCATCGGACCCAGCTACGAGAAGGTGCTCAAGAAAGCGGGTATCCACCGTTACGAGCAGCTTGCTACGCTGACCGCACCCAAGTTGACCGCGCTCGCCGAGAAGATCGACATCTCGGTGGACCGGATCAAGAAGGACAGGTGGGTCCAGAAGGCCAAGGCCGCCCACCAGAAGAAGTACAAGCAGTGACTCACTGCTGTCGCCTGCCAGAACCTGAGCCTCGCTGCCCATCCAGCGGGGCTCTTTTTGACTGGGTCGCGTCATGCGTGGGGTTGGAGCGGCAGGATGGACGAGCGCTCGTCGGTGCAAGCTGAGCCAGGAGGCCCGCAGCTGGAGCCTCACCACCCGACCCCACCGGACCGGTACGGGGTCGCGGCCTGGATCTACGACGCGGCGACCTGCGCCTGGAGCGGTGGCGCCATCTGGCGCACCCGGGCCCGTGCGCTCGCCCAGGCCGCCCCTGGCTCCACGCTGTTCCTGCCAGGGCCCGGAACCGGCCGACTGGCGGTGGAGGCCGCCCGGCGGGGCATCCGGGTGACGGCGGTGGATCGCTCCCCTCGCATGCTCGCCCGATGCCGCCGCCGCGCGGCACGCGCGGGGGTGCAGGTCGACCTCAGGCTCGGCGACGCCCGGGAGGATCGCCACGCGGAGCTCCACGACACCGTCGTGCTCGAGCACTTCCTGAACGTCTTCCCGCGCCCCGAGATGGAGCGGGTCAGGGACCAGATGATCGAACGGGTCCGCCCAGGGGGCGTGCTCGCCGTGGCCGACTTCACTCCCCTGGATCCGCGGGCCTCGAGGCTCGCAAGGCTGGCCCAGCGGCTCCATCATGTGACTCCCCTGGGCGGCTGCGCGCTGCTCACGGGGAACGCCATGCATCCGATCTACGACCACGGCCTCGAGCTCCAGGGGAGGCCCGACCTGCGCCTCGAAGCCGTCCACGACGAGCGCAGCTTCGGCGTCGGTCCCGCGTGGTTCCGGTGCTGGACGTTCCGCCGGCTGGAGGCTCCCCGATGAGCGCTCCCCCCCTGACCGTCACGCGCGCCACCGCGGTGGCGCTCGCGGCTGGCGCCGCTCTCCTCGCTGTCTTCGTCGCCCTGGGGTGGCGCGGCTTCGACGCGGCGTGGGCGGGCCTCGACTTCAACGCCGCGCTCTTCGAGGACTTCCTCGGCCCCTACTGGCAGACCGCGGACGCCCTCGCGGCGGGCCAGTGCGCCCCGGCGAAGGGGTACCTCTACCCGGCCTTCGGCGCCTGGCTCCTGGCTCCCATCACCGCCCTCGGCGACGCGGCTGCATCCTGGGCCTGCGCCGGTCTGATGCTGGGCGCCGCCGCGCTGCTCCTCGCAAGCCTGTTCACCCTCCGACCCCCCAGGGGCCCCCAGGAGGCGGCGGCGGTCGGGATCGGGGCCCTTCTCGCCCACCCGCTCGTGCACGGCGCGTACTGGGGGCAGGCCGCCCTCCCGGTCGCCGCGCTCACCCTCGCTGCCTTCGCGACGTGGTCCCGCGGGCGCACGGTCACGGGCGGCTTGCTGCTCGGCGTCGCGGCCGCGATCAAGCTCACCCCCCTGATCTTCCTCGCGCTGCCCGCGCTCCACCGAGGGCGGGGCCGAGGCGGAGCACCGGTCCTGTGGGCCCTCGGCGCGTTCCTGGTCTGCGCCGGGCTGCTGCCGCTGGTGGCCATGGGCCCGGCGGGCTTCATGGAGTTCCACCTGGAGGCCGCGCGTCAGCTCCAGGCGCTGGCCAGCGAGACCTCGACCGCCATCGGCGGGAGAGGGAGCCAGGACCCCGGCGCGGTGCTGGCGAGGGCGGCCGGCGATGGGGCCTTCTGGGTCGGGAAGATGGTGGGGCTCGCCGTCGCGGCGCTGCTCCTCCACGGAGCTCGCGCGGAGCTCAAGGGCGAGGCCCCGCGATGGGACCTCGCCTTCGTCCTCCTCGCCGCGATTCCCTGGCTCGTGGTCACCCCCACCTGGCCGCACGGGCTCATCTGGGTGGTGGTGGCGTGGCGCGCTGGCTGGGACAGCGGCGCCCTGGGCCGGGGCCTCGTGCTGGCCTCGTTCCTCCTGGGTTCCCTCCCCCTCCTGCGCTGGACCGATGACCCCGTCGAGCACGCGCGCCTCGGGATCCCCGCGGCTGCGGCCGCCCTCGCCGTGGCCGCCGCCCTCCTCGCGCGGCGCCAGCCGGCCACTTCGTCCCAGACCGACTGACTCCGACGCGGACGGCGATTTCCGGCGGCCGAGGGCGAGGCCTAGCTCGCGTCGGCCGGGCCACGCCCGAGCCGACCCTCGGCCGCGTCCTCGACGGCGGTGAGGGCGGCGCCCATGCGGGCCACCGTCTCGGGCGACTCGCTCATGGCCATGAGCGGTTCAAGCTCGATGGGCTCCCCCACCTCGAGGGCGATGCGGCTGAAAGGAAGCGGGACCAGCAGACGGTCCCAGGTCCGCAGCTTCACGCCCATGGAGCAGGCGAAGGAGATGGGCACCACCGGGCTGCCCGAGAGGCGAGCGAGCATGATCGCCCCTGGCTTGAACTCATGGGGGGGGCCGGTGGACCCGTCCGGGGCGATCAGGGGCGAGAGGTTCGCCTCCTTGATCGCCGTGTACATGTCTCGCATGGCGAGGGCGCCGCTGCGCCGGCCCGAGCCACGGATGGCGGTGACGCCCAGCCGGTCCAGGAGCCGCGCCCCGAGCTCGCCATCCTTGGAGGGGCTCACCAGCGCGCCGGGGACCACGCCCCGGGAGCGGAGTCCCCGCAGGTAGGCCACCCCCATGATCTGGCGCTGGTGCCAGACGCAGGGGATGAAACGCTCCCCGCGCGCGAGCAGGGGTTCGAGGTGCTCCTCCCCGTGGATCCGTACCCGGAGGGATGCCCAGTACAGCCGCAGCAGCAGGGCCAGCAGCCCGGCCACCTTGGGGAAGAGCGCGGTCCGCCACCGCGGCATCGGCTTCTGGGCGCGCGGGGCGCCGCGCTCGCGGTCCGGGAGCGCCGGTTGGTTCTGGGGTTCGCCCATACCGCTCAGCTGCTGGCGATCTTGCCCGAATGGACCCGCTCCGCGAGGACGGCGGCCAGGCCGCGGATGGTGGGCTGATCGAAGAAGTCCCTGATGTCCAGGCCCCCTGGATAGCGGGACTCGATGAGCCCGTGGATCTCCGCGAGGTCGATGGAGCTCATGCCCTGCTCGAACAGGTTGTCCTCGGGACCGAAGCGCAGCCCGTCGAGCACGTCCGCGCAGAAGCCACACATCATCGCCTCGATCTCCTCCGGTCCCGACGCACCCGCGCTCTCCGGCGCCGATGATGGCTCCGAGGGAGCCTCGGCGTCGCCCGCGGGCGCGAGCACCGCGAGGGCCTCGTCGAAGGCCCCGGAGAGGAGGTCCCGGGCGAGCTGGGCTCGCTGGACCTTGCCGCTGGTGGTGCGCGGGATCTGCTGGACGGGGACCACCAGGTCGACGCCGATCCCGTACACGTCCGAGAGGTGTTGCCGGGCCGCGACCGCGGTGTCCGCGAAGTCCGCGGGGTCGCCCCGGTGCACCATGAAGACCGCCGCCTCCTCCGCCGCGCCCTCGCGCTGGACCGGAGCCACCGCCACGCGCAGCGCGTCCACCCCGAGGGCCGCCTGCAGGCTCTCCTCCAGGTCGTGGGGGTACAGGTTCTGACCGTTGACGATCACGAGGTCCTTGAGGCGGCCGGTGATGTGGAGCACGCCGCCCCGAAGGAAGCCGAGGTCACCGGTGTCGAGCCAGCCCTCCCCCTGGAGCGCCGCCGCCGTCGCAGCGGGGTCGTCGAGGTAGCCCTCGGTGACGTTCTCGCCGCGGATCCAGACCCTGCCGACGTGGTCCTCCGGGAGACCGCCACCGTCCGTCCCGGTGATCCGCACCTCGACCCCCGAGAGGGGCCTCCCGCAGCCGACGGTCACCAGGGCGTCGTCCGCCTCCGTCTCCTGGACTCGATCTCCGGGCCCCGAGGCGGCGCGGGACATGCGCACGCCACCGATCACCTCGCCCTGGGCGGGGAAGGTCACGGCGAGGGTGGCCTCGGCCAGGCCGTAGACGGGGAAGATCGTGGAGCGGCCCAGGCCGACCGGGGCGAGCCGGTCGAGGAACTCCTCGGAGAGGGCCAGGGAGATGGGCTCCGCGCCGTTCATGATCAGGCGCACGGCGCCGAGGTCCACGCCGTCGGGGAGGCCCTTGCGAGCGATGGACTTCAGGGCGTGGCGATAGCCGAAGTTCGGGGACGAGAGGATCGTGGAGCCGAGGGCCGAGGCGTCCTGGAGCCAGACGAGTGGCGTCCGCGCGAAGGCCGACGTCGGCATCAGCGCCTGGTCGGCCCCCCACCGCAGGGGCGTGAGGTGGAAGCCGACGAGCCCCATGTCGTGGGACAGGGGCATCCAGCTGAACGTGCGGTCGGTGGGGCCGAGCTCGATCCCCTCTCCGATGGAGCGCAGGTTCGCCAGGGCCTGGCCCTGGCGAATGATCACGCCCTTGGGAGCCCGGGTGGAGCCGGAGCTGAACTGGATGAAGGCGATCTCGCCGGCCTCTCGGGGCACCTCCTCCCCCGACGCACCCCCGCCCGCGGGCCAGGTCCAGCGCGCAGCCAGGGCGGGCGCCTCGAGTCGCTCGAGCGCCGCCTCCTCGATCACGAGCGCGGCGCCCGAGCGCCGCTCGAGGATGTCCACGATCTTCGACCGGCTCGCCTCGTTGGCGGGCGGCGCCAGGGGCACAGCGATGAGCCCGCCGAGCTGACACGCCCAGAAGATCTCCACGAAGGCCGCGGGGTCGTCCACCGGCATCACGACCTCCTGGCCGCGGGTGACGCCCGCGCGCTGGAGGTCGCCCAGCCGCCCGAGCGCGGCGGCGCGCAGCTCGTCCACGGTCATCCAGCGGTACTGGCCAGGCTTCTCGAAGAAGCCCAGCCGCTGCTCCCCGCTCCGGTCGGTGCGGAGGAGGTCGACGAGGGTCTTGGGTTCGGGCATCGGAGGCGTTCGCTATCGGCGCGTGACGCTCAGCGGGATCGGATCCCGCGCCCGGAGGTTCACGCCAGGCTCGATGGCCGGCGCCTCCGGGGAGAGCGCGTCGAGATGGTAGCGGGAGGACGCCCAGACGAGATGCTGGACCGTGGCGTTCAGGGCGAAGCCGTCCCCGGCGCAGCGACGTGGGCCGGAGGAGAACGGGATGTAGGCCCCTCGGACCGGGGCGATGCCGGACGCGGGGATCCGCGAGGGGTCGAAGCGCTCGGGCGACGGCCAGTAGGCGGGGTGCCGGTGCAGGATGTAGGGCGTGATGAGGATCTGGGTCCCCGCGGGTACGGCGTACCCCGCAAGCACGTCGTCCTTGAGGGCCTTGCGCGTGAACATCCACACCGGCGGATAGAGGCGCAGGGTCTCGTGGATGACCCTGGAGGCCAGGTCGTAGCGGCCCTGGGGCATCTTGCCGTCCATCACCACCGGACCGGTCTCGTCGACCTCCGCGGCCAGGGCCCGCTGGACCTCCTGGTGCCGCGCGAGCAAGGACCACGCCCAGGCCGTGGTGGCCGCGGTGGTCTCGTGCCCGGCGACCAGCAGGGTCATCAGCTCATCCACCAGGCCCTCCATGTCGAGGGGCTCGCCGGAGTCTCGGTCGCGGGCGGCGAGGTAACGCCCCAGGAAGTCCTCGGACTCCCCCGCCTCACCGCGGGCCCGGCGAGCCTCCACCAGCTCGCGTACCACGGGCCAGAGCTGACGGAAGCGCATGGCGAACATCAGGTCCCGCTCCGCGGTGTCCACCACGAGGTTGAAGGGGTTGCCGCCCTCCCGGGCATCGAGCGCCTCGAGATCCTGACCGAAGACGGAGCGGAGGATGATCCGCAGGCCGAGGCGGTTGGCCTCATCGACGATGTCCATGGGCTCGCCGCTGTCCGCATGCGCCTCCCAGATCTCGGCGCGCTCCTCGATGCAGCGTCCGATCAGCCCCCCCATCGCGCCCACGCTCGGCCGGCTGAAGGCAGGCTGGAGCATCCGCCGGCGCGTCCGCCAGTGGTCGCCGTCGGACACGATCAGCCCGTCCCCCAGCAGCATCTTCACCCGCTCGAACCCGACGCCCTTGCCGTAGTCGGGCTGACGCCTGGTGAGGATCTCGTGGATCGCCTCGGGGTCGTTCAGCACCCAGACCGGCAGCCCGCCGTCTCCGGCGACGTTGTCCGCTCCGCCCTGCGGCGGGATGGCCCAGATGTCCCCGTGCTCCTCGAAGCCCGCCTTGAGGAAGTCCAGGGTCTCCTGGTTCGCGTCGAACGCGAAGGAAGAGCCCGGGCCGGGCAGTGCGGCGTGTGGGCGCGACGGGTGGGTCATGGCGTGCGAGCAGGCTCCGGCTGGAGAGTGCGCGGACGCGGAGAGAGTGGGCCCTGAAGGACTCGAACCTTCGACCAAGCGATTATGAGTCACCTGCTCTAACCGACTGAGCTAAGGGCCCGTTCGCCGCGTAAGGCGCCTAGAGGGTAACCTCTCGCCATGCCGTCCACCGAGATCGATGTCCGCGGAGAGTTCGCCCGCTTGCACGAGGCGTTCGACGCCTTCGAGTCCATTCGCCAGGAGGGCGAGGCCGCCTGCCGCGCCCGCGCGCCGGAGGTCTCCGGGTGGAGCGTCGAGCAGCACCTCTATCACATCGCCCTGGCCACGGACCTGGCGTTCCGCCACGTGAAGTCGCTGGTCGCCGGGAAGGGCCGGCTGATCCAGCAGGAGGGCGAGATCCACGAGCGCGCCGCCCAGGTGCTCGAGGACGACGTCACGCCCCGCGGCGAGGCCGAGGCGCCTCGCATGGTCACACCGGACGAGACGGTGGAGCCGAGGTTCCTGGAGATGGAGATGAACGGGAACCGCGAGGCGCTCGCCGGGCTCGAGGCCATCGCCGACGAGATCACCGCCGCGCCGGCGTGGATCCCCCACCAGGTGCTCGGCCCCCTCTCCGCCGCCCACTGGCTCCGCTTCTCGGCGCTTCATGCGCGGCACCACTGGGCCATCGTGCGGGACATCCGCGCTGCCCTCGCGAGCTGACCGGCGACCCTCCCCATCATGATCGCCGCGCTCCTCGCCTCCCTGGCCCTCGCCCCCCAGTTCCCGTCCCAGCCCAACGCGCCCTCGACCAGCGAGAAGGTCGACGTGTGGACCAGCGGTGAAGGGGGCTACCACACCTACCGCATCCCCGCCGTCCTGCGCGCCCCCGACGACGCGCTGCTCGCCTTCTGCGAGGGTCGCAAGAGCGGACGCGGCGACACGGGGGACATCGACCTCCTCATGAAGCGCTCCGAGGACGGCGGCGTCACCTGGGGCGAGCAGCGCGTCCTGTGGGACGACGGAGAGAACGTCTGCGGTAACCCCTGCCCGGTGCTCGATCGGGACACCGGGATGATCTTCCTCTTCCTCACCCACAACCTCGGCCACGACCACGAGAGCGAGATCATCGCGGGCACGTCGGAGGGGACCCGAACCGTCTGGGTGATGACGAGCGCGGACGGCGGCGCGAGCTGGTCCCCGCCGCGCGAGGTGACCGGTTCGACCAAGCGGAGGGGCTGGACCTGGTACGCCACCGGTCCCGGCGTGGGGATCCAGCTGCAGGTGGGCCGATACGCAGGCCGGCTGGTGATCCCCTGCGACCACATCGAGGCGGACACCCGGCGCTACTACAGCCACGTCCTGCTCTCCGATGACCACGGCGCCACCTGGCGCATCGGCGGCCGCTCCGATCGTGACCAGCTCAACGAGTGCCAGGTCGCCGAGCTCGACTCGGGCGAGCTCGTGCTCAACATGCGGAACTACAACCGCCAGAAGAAGGCGCGCGCCGTCGCTCGTTCGACCGACGGCGGGGAGACCTTCGGCGAGGTCTCCTGGGACGAGACCCTCCCCGAGCCCATCTGCCAGGCGGGGATGGTGACCGTCCACGCCGCGCGCGGCGGCGGGGCCGTCGAGCGCTGGCTGGCCTTCTCCAATCCGGCCTCCCCCAACCGCCGAGAGCGGATGATGGTGCGGGTGAGCTACGACGGCGGGCGCGGGTGGCACACGGCGGCCCTGCTCCACGGCAAGGCCGCGGCCTACTCGTGCCTGGTGGACCTCTCCGCGGGCGCCTCCAGCGCCGTGGGGTGCCTCTACGAGCGCGGCCAGGAGAGCCCCTACGAGCGGATCACCTTCCAGCGCGTCGAGCTCTCGCCGCCGCGCCCGAGGGCCCCGAACGCAGCGCGCTGACCGGCGCTCAGGCCTGCTCTGCCGCGCGCGCCACGATCATGGCCACGCAGGCGGTCAGCCGCTCGGCCATCTCCAGGTGGAGGAACTCGTTGGGCCCGTGGGCGTTGGAGCCTGGCCCGAGCACCCCGGTGATGACGAACTGCGCCTCGGGAAACGACTCGCCGAGGAGCCCCATGAGCGGGATGGTGCCCCCCTCCCCCAGGGAGACGGCGTCCTTGCCGAAGAACTCGCGGCTCGACTCCTGGATGGCCGAGTCGAGCCATGGTGCGAAGGGGGGTGCGTTCCACCCCGTCGCCCCGTCGGCGTTCTCGAAGGTGACCCGGGCCCCGTACGGCGGGTCGGACTCCAGGGTCTCCTTGATCGCAGCGAGCGCCACGTCGGGGTCGGTGGTCGGCGCGGTCCGGAAGCTGAGC
>CAZEFP010000074.1:0-10132 GCA_964511565.1 uncultured Planctomycetaceae bacterium | reverse complement strand
GAGCTCGTCGGCTCCCACCTCCACCCGAGCGTGTGCCCCATGGTGGCGCACCCGGAGGACGCGGATCCCGAGCTCACGCAGAGCAGCCTCTGCCCGCTCGACCCTCGCCAGCCGCTCCGGCGTCACCTCCGTGCCCACCGGGATCCTGGAGGCGAGGCAGGCCGAGGCCGGCTTGTCCGCGACCTCGAGCCCGTGCTCTGCGGCGTAGCGCCGGACGTCGGCCTTGCTGAACCCCGCGGCGCTCAGCGGCGCCACCACCCCGTACTCACGGGCCGCGGTCGCCCCGGGGCGGTGGTCGCTCCAGTCGTCCACGATCTCGCCGAAGGCCAGCACCCCGAAGTCCTCGCGCCCCGCGAACTCCCCCATCGCGTCGAACAGGGCCGCCTTGCAGAAGTAGCAGCGGTTCCCCGCGTTCTCCCGGTAGCGCGGGTCGTCCCCCTCCCTCGTTCGGACCACCTCCAGCCTCGCCTCCATCGCGGCCGCGATCCGCCGCGCGTCCTCGAGCTCGGCCCTCGGCAAGGACGGGGAGTCTGCGATGACGGCGACGCCGTCCTCCGGTCCGAGCACGCGACGCGCCGCGTGCAGGAGCACCGTCGAGTCCACGCCCCCGGAGAAGGCCACGGCGACCCGCCCGAAGCCCCTCAGCGCCCGGTCCAGCGCGTCGAGCTTGCGCTCGTACGACTCCGGCGCGGTCCCTCCCTGCTCCTCCATCGAGCCCCTCAGCCCAGGTACTGGGCGAACTTGTCCACGTAGCCCTGGGCGCTTCGGCGGATCGCCTCGACGGCGCGCTCATCGACCTCACGGACGACCTTCGCAGGAACCCCGACCACCAGCGAGCGGGGCGGAACGACCATCCCCTCCTTCACCACCGCGCCGGCGCCGATGATGGACTCCTCACCGATCACGGAGCCGCCAAGGAGGATCGCCCCCATCCCGATCAAGCAGCGATCGCCGACCTGGGCGCCGTGGAGAACACAGCGGTGACCGATGGTCACCTCCTCCCCGATCACGTTGGGGACGTCCACGTCCGCGTGGATCATGGTCAGGTCCTGGACATTGGTGCGTGCCCCGATCTTGATCGTCGCATCGTCCCCCCGGATCACGCAGCCGAACCAGACGTTCGCGTCCTCCCCCAGCTCGATGGAGCCCGTCAACGTGGCGTTGGTCGCGGCGGCGCCGCCGCCCTCCAGCCTCCGGAAGAGGCCCTGCCTTGGAAAGTCGGTCATGGTGTCAGCCCGGGAGCGCGCCCCCGGTGATGAGAAGAGTGGTGAGGCCGTTGTGGATCGCGTGGATCCCCCAGGAGGCATAGAGGCTCCGCGTCCGAAGCTTCACACCGGCGAGCACGACGGCCAGACCGAAGATCGGCAGGAAGACGGCCTCGCCGTGGAGGATCGCGAAGAGGCCCGAGGACAGGAAGATCCCGACGGGCACGCCGAGGCGCGAGACCAGCAGCTCGAGCAGGAAGCCCCGGAAGATCACCTCCTCCAGGAGCGGGATCACGAGGGCCACCAGGGCGAAGATCAGCACCGGGTGCTCGTTGAGGCCGTCGGCAACCAGGACCGCGGTGTCCTGGACCGGGGGCTCTCCCCCCTGCGCGAGGTAGATCGCCGCGGTCAGCGCGCCGAGGCCCATGAGCGACGGGATCGACAGCAGGTACCACGCGAGGGCGAAGACGCCTCGCTTCCCCGGCGTGAGGTCGCGCAGGCCGACCGCTGCCGCCCCGCGGGGTCGCCTGAGCGCGAGGCCGAGCACGACCGCCACGGTCAGGCCCTGGGACGCGGCGGAGAGGCCCAGCGCGGGGACGACCCCGAGCGACTGGATGTCGAGCTCCTCCGCGCCGATCCAAAGCCGGTAGGACTCCGCCACCAGGGCCTGCCCCAGGATGAAGACCACGGCCACGATGGCCAGGTCCCGGGCCTGGAAAGCGGCGGCTCGGCCGGGCGTGCGCTCCAGCAGCCAGGCGCTCGACCTGCGGAACAGCGGGATCATGGACGCGCCCACCACGAGGAGGAACGCGGCCGCCGCGAACCCCTGGGCCGCCGTCATCTCAGCGGCCTCCTCGACCGCCTCCATCAGCGGACCGAGCACGAGGGCGAGCGGGAGCTCCATCCCTAGGCGCGCGGCCCCGCTTCCTCGATCAGCCCTTCCTCGGGGGAGGATGCGTTCGCGTAGAGGCGGCGCGGGATCCGCCCCGCGAGGTGGGCGTTCCGACCTGCAGCGCAGGCGTCTCGCATGGCGGCCGCCATGCGGAGCGGCTCACGAGCGCCGGCGATGGCGGTGTTCAGCAGCACGCCCTCCGCGCCGAGCTCCATGCAGTGCGCCACGTCCGAAGCGGTCCCAACTCCGGCGTCGACGATCACCGGGACGTCGACGAGCTCCATCAGGATCCGGATGGCGTTCGGGTTGAGCACCCCCTGGCCGGAGCCGATGGGTGAGCCCGCGGGCATGACCGCCGCGGCGCCGAGCTCGGCGAGGCGCACCCCCATGCGGGGATCGTCCGAGCAGTACACCATCACCGTGAATCCGTCCTCCACGAGAGCCTTGGTGGCCTCCAAGGTCCCGATGGGATCGGGCAGCAGGGTCTTCGGGTCACCCAGCACCTCCAGCTTGACGAGCGGCGTGTCGAGCAGCTCGCGCGCGAGGCGCGCGGTTCGGACCGCCGAGTCCACGTCATAGCACCCGGCGGTGTTGGGGAGCAGGTGGTATCGGTCGCGGTCGATGTGGTCGAGCAGGGACTCCCCCTTTGAGGGGTCGAGGTTCACCCGCCGCACGGCCACCGTGACCATCTCCGTCCCGCTGATCTCGAGCGCCCGTGCGGTCTCCTCGAAGCTCGCGTACTTCCCCGTCCCCACCAGCAGGCGGGAGGTCATGGAGATGTCCGCTCCGATCCGGAGGGGGGTGTCCTCCACGTGCGATTGGTCCGCTTGGCTCATGGTCGTCTGCATTCTAGGTCGTCCGCGTCATCCCCCACCCACGAGGGTCACGATCTCCACGCGGTCCCCGGCCTCGAGCGTGCGCTCGGGGTGGGTCGCGCGCGGCGCCAGCTCCTGGTTGACCTCGACCGCGACCTGCTCAGGCCGAAGGCCGCGGGAGGCCACGAGGTCCGCGACGGTCCAGCCGGCGGCGATCTCCAGCGGCTCTCCGTTCACGTGGATGGCTCGGGTCGTTCCAGCGTCCATCGGATCGTGCGTCAGTTCACGCGCAAGAAGGCGCACTTCAGGTAGTCGGTCTCGGGCAGGGTGACCAGGTGCGGGTGGTCGCTGGAGGCCCTCGTGAGCTCCTCCATCCACACGTGGCGGCCCGAGATGCTCGCGGCCTTCCCGATGTACTCGACGAAGTCCCGGGGGCTCACGTTGTAGGAGCAGGAGGCGCTCACCACCGCGCCGCCGTCGGGCACGAGGTCGAAGGCCCGACGGTTGAGCTCGACGTAGCCGCGCTCGGCGCCGGCCACCTCCTTCTTGCTCCGCGCGAAGGCCGGCGGATCCACGATGACCACGTCGTGGCGGTCGCCGCGTTCCGCGCGGGCGCGCATGTCCTTCATGCAGTCGACCCGCTCCACCTTGATCTTGTCCTGCACGCCGTTCCGCTCGGCGTTGGCCATGATCCGCTCGCAGGCGCCGCGGTTCTGCTCGAGGCAAGTGACCTCTTCCGCGCCCGCGAGCGCGGCGTGCAGACCGAACAGCCCGTCGTAGGCGAAGGCGTCGAGGACGCGCCCGCCGCTGGCGAGCTGCGCCGCCTTCAGGCGGTTGGCCGACTGGTCGAGGTAGTGGCCGGTCTTGTGTCCCTGGAAGACATCGACCTCGTAGAGCAGCCCGTGGTCCTGGACCAGGACCGGACCGTCGATCGTGCCGTCCAGGACCTCGACGACCTTCTCGAGCCCCTCGAGCTTCCGCACGCTGGTGTCCGAACGGTCGATGATCGTCTCCGGCTCGAAAGGCATCGCCTCCTTGAGCAGCTCGACCAGGAAGTCCCGCATGCGGTCCGCGCCCTGGGTGCCCGACTGGATCACCAGCGTCTTCGCGTAGCGGTCCACGATCCAACCGGGGATCCCATCCGCGTCCCCCGCCACGAGGCGACAGGCGCCCGCGGGATCCATGAGCCCCAGCCGCTCGCGGTGGGCCACCGCGCGCTGCAACCGCTCCGCCCAGAAGGCGCGGTTGGGTTGCTCCGCCTCACGCGTGACCATGCGCACGCGGATCCGGGACTGGGAGCTGAAGAGCCCCCACCCCAGCGGCGCGCCGTTCGGGTCCTCCACCGGCACGAGTTCGCCCGGCGTCGCGTCGCCCGTGGCCACGTCGTCCTTGTAGATCCACGGGTGGCCGCGCAGGTACCACCGGCGCCCCTTGCCCGTCAAAATCACCTTTCCCATGGAGTCGCTCCGCCGATCGTGGCGTGGCGAGCGGTCTCCTCGGGCGGGCCTCTTGCCCACCGGGAGCCGCCGCGAGGGCGATCGGGCCGGGGAGGATATCCTCAGTCGACCCGGACGAGGCGCCGGAATCGCGGGTCGTCCCGCAGGGAGGCGAGATCCGGATCCTCGGCCGCCCACGCCTTCTGTCGGGCCCGTGACTCCTCGGTGGCGTGGTTGCGCTCGAGTTCCGCGCGCAGGAAGTCCAGGGCCTCCTCCACGTCCCCCAGCAGAGCGTGGGTGCAGGCGAGGTTGTACCAGGTGCCCGGCCCCGGCTGGATGGTCCGCAGCAGCGCGCGGGCCTCGGTCTGGGCCCCGCTCCGAGCCCGGTAGCAGGCCAGGAGGGTCCGCATGAACTCGTCCTTCCGAAGCGCGTAGGCCTGCTCGTAGTAATCCCGAGCCCGCTCCGGCGCCTTCAGCCGCACGTTCGCGTTGACCGCGAGGCTCACGAGGGCCGACGCCCGCAGGTCCTGGAAGCCCGAGAGAGCCGCCGACGAGGCTCCGTTCTCCCGGAGCTGCTTCTCGATGTCCTCGATGCGCGTCACCGCCCGGAGCAGGACCTCCTCCGCCGCCTCGCCGAGCCCCTCGTCGGTGAAGGCGCTGCCCTGCAAGAGCTGCGCCCGGGCGATGCGCTCGTGCCCGATGAAGAACCACCAGTTGGAGATCCCACGGGCCTCGATGTCCTCCTCCATCCGGCGCGCCACCTGCCTGGCCTCGACGCCCCGTCCCTCCTCCGTGAGGTCCTGGGCGAACCAGAGGGCAGCGCTCCCCGGGATCCGCAGGTCCCGGACCCAGGTCCGATCCCCCGCGCTCGGTGCCTTCTGCACCATCTGCGCAGCCCCCATGCGGAAGCCCTGCATCCGCCGCAGCGCCTCGAACTCGCGCTCGGGGAGCATGCCCGGCGCGCGGCGCTGGGCCCGGCGATAGGCGGCCTCCGCCTCCTCGAGCGCAGCGTCGAGCCCCGTCACCCGGGCCGACCGGATGCGCTCGAGAAGCTCACGGCGCTGCGGGTCCTGGAGCGGATCGGTCAGACGCGCGAGCAGCGAGGAGTCCGCCGCGCCGTCCACGGGCTCGAAGCCGGGGAGCTCGCCGGGGGACACGGTGGCCAGGGTCCGGCCCAGGGTCCCCTGGAGCCGGACGATCGTCGAACGATCGAGGGAGCGCCGCGCCGCCCGATCGCCGCTGGCACCGGCGAACCCCCGGCGGCCGAAGAGCAGCCGGTAGGGAGACAGGTCCGCCGTCAGCAGTCCGTCCCAGCCAGTGGTCACGTCCCCCTCGATCTCGGCGAAGACCGCCTGGGCTTCGAGATGGATCAGGTGGGCAGAGCGCGCTCGTTCCAGGGCTCCGATTCCAGGCTCCCCCCGCGCGAGCACCGCGAGCGTCCGCGCCACCTCCGTGACGGCGCGCTGGTGGAGGAGGTCCACGTGGCGAAGCCGCTCCGGGCGGGACAGCAGGTCCCTCCGCTCCGAGAGCGCCACGTCGAGGGAGGCGGCGGCGCTCGTCAAGGACTCGGACGCGGCGGCGTGATCACCGAGCGCGATCTCGGCGATGCCCTTCAGGTACAGGCCCCGGAAGAGCCAGAGCTGGGACTCGAACGCATCGCTTCGCGCCCCCGGGTTGAGCAAGAGGCCCCTCGAGCGCACCAGCTCGCGGGCGGCGATCAGGGCCCCCTCCGCGTCGCCCTCTGCGGCGAGGCAGATGCGGGCCCGCTGGTAGAGCGTCAGGTCCCTGCCCAGACCGATGCTCCCCAGCTCCCCCAGGAGCGCCGAGGCGCGGCCGGGTACGGCGGAGTCGATCAGCCGGGAGATGAGCCGGTCGAAGGCCTCGCGCGCAGCGATTCGGACCTCGCGAGAGGGATGCCGGAGGCTGAAGACGAGGGGCGCGAGGTCACCGGGTGCGGCGGCCGCCTCATCCGCGAGCCACTGTCCGTAGCGCGGCAGCAGCTCGACGAGCACCGCCGAGCGAGGTCGCCCCTCGCTTGCAGTGGACCGTCGCACGAGCTCGCAGAGCGGGTCGATGCCCTCGGCGGTCCCCGCCAGCGCCCGGGCCGCGGCCACGGCGATGGCGTCCATGTCGTCCTGGGTCAGGGCGCCCAGCTCGGCGGCGGCTCGGGCGCCTCCGATGAGGCCGAGGGACCGGACCGCCGCCTCGATCACCCGTCGATCCGAGTCCGTGGAGGCAGCTCGGCCCAGGGCGTCCACCCGCTCACGCCTCGCCGTCGCCCCGAGGTCGGGCCTCCCCATGAGGTCAGCCGCCACGACGCGCACCCCCGGCTCCCGGTCCGCGAGGAGCGGGAGGGCCTCGAGGATCCGGCGCGGCGGCAGCGCCCCGGCGAGCTGCCTCGCCAGCGCCTCCCTGTCCGTCGCCTCCCGGTCGGGCGCCTCGCCCTCGGTCAGCCGGACCAGCAGGTCGTCCACGCCGAGGCCCGCCGCAGCCGGCGGCTCCTGGGGCTCCTGGGGCGCGGTCGAGCCGGCGGCAGGGAGCGAGACGAGGAGTCCCAGGGCGCAGCTGATCAACGGGAACATGGACCCGCGACTCTACCAAGGCGGCGCGTCCGCCGAGGGGCGACGAGCTTGAAGGGGCTCAGCTTGGCCCGTCGGACCCGGAGGCTCGCTTCTGGCGATAGTCGAAGGCCCGCCTCGAGAGCCCGACGCGGCGTGCCGCCGCAGCCACGTTTCCCCTGGACTCCTCGAGCGCGGCCGCGAGCACCGCGGCGTCGAGCTCCTCCAGCTGCACGCCCGAGGCCAGCGCCTGCCGGGCGAGCTCGCTCGCCCGGCCGCGGACGGTCTCCTGCAGGAAGTCGAAGTGCTCCGGCTCGAGCCCGTCGGCGGCGCCCCCGAGGACGAGGGCGCGCTCCAACGCGTTCTCGAGTTCACGGAAATTCCCCGGCCACGGGTGGGCCGCCAGGACCTCCACCGCTCCAGGGGTGAGCGCCCGAGCCGGCACGCCGAGGCGAGCGGCCACCTCGTCCACGAGGCCGACGCAGAGTGCCTGGAAGTCAGCGCCGTTCGCGCGGACCCTGAGGGGAGGGACCGAGAGCGGCACGACCGCCAGGCGGTAGTAGAGGTCCTCCCGGAAGGCCCCCTCCTCCACCGCGCCCCGCAGGTCCCGGGCCGTGGTCGCGATGACCCGCACGTCCACCGGCCGGCCAGACTCCGCTCCAACGGGCTCGACGACCCGCTCCTGGAGGACGCGGAGGAGCTTGACCTGCAGGTCCAGCGCGAGGGTCTCGACCCCCTCCAGGACCAGGGTGCCGCCGTTGGCCAGCTCGAACCTCCCGAGGCGCGCCCCCGACGCGCCGGTGAAGGCGCCCGCCTCGTGGCCGAAGAGCTCGGCCTCGATCAGGGAGGACGCGAGGGCGGCCAGCTGCACCGCCACGAAGGGGCCGGCCGCCCTGGGGGAGCCCTCGTGGAGCTGGCGGGCGGCGCGACTCTTGCCCGACCCGCTCTCCCCGGTGAGCAGGACCGTCGCCGGGACCGCCGGGCCCGCCACGCCCGAGGCCGCCACTCGCCGCAGGTCCGCTTCGAACGAGCTCCAGGCGCTGCCATCGGCGTCTCCGTGGGCCGAGGCCGCTCCAGCAGCGGGGACCGGGGGATCGTGGAAATCGGGCTTCATCGGCGGAACTCGTGCGGGGGCCGACCTGCGTCGAGGAGGCCCTCTTGGCGGCCCCTGGAAGCGGGCCGGGAGAGGTTGACTCCCCGGACCCCCTGGACCAGACTACGCGGCGCCTGAAGACCCTACAAACTCTCCTGGACACCGCGCATGCGTGGCCAGCCTCCTTCTCACCCCCTGGAGCTGACCGCCGCTGCGCAGCGGAAGGAGCGGGGATTCCCCCGCTCCTTTTCTATTGCCCCGACCTCGAGCCATGAATCCCGAGACCCTCCTCCAGACAATCGACGCGCTCCACGCGATGAAGAACATCCCTCGGGAAGTCATCTTCCGCGCCCTGGAGGAGTCGATGGCCGCTGCCGTGCGTAAGCGCTTCGGCGAGGGCGAGGACCTGATCTGCACCATCGACCGTGAATCGGGCGAGGTCACGATCGAAGACGACGAAGGCGTGTACGAGTTCGACATGGAGGACCTCGGGCGCATCGTCGCCCAGACCGTCAAGCAGGGCTTCACCCAGCGCGTGCGCGAGGCCGAGCGGGACGTCTTCTACGACAAGTACGAGGCGCGGGTCGGCCAGCTCATCAGCGGTGAGGTCCAGCGCTACGAGGGCCAGGACCTGATCGTCAGCCTCGGCGACGTGGAGGCGAACCTGATCCGCGAGGACCGGGTGCGCGGTGAGACCTATGCCCCGGGCGACCGGATCCGCGTCATCATCGTCGAGGTCCGCAAGGACGGGAGCCGCGTCAAGGTCCTCGTGAGCCGGACCCACCCGGACCTCGTGCGCCGTCTCTTCGAGCTCGAGGTCCCGGAGATCGCGGACCAGATCATCGAGATCAAGCGAGTCGTCCGCGAGCCCGGCTACCGCACCAAGATGGCGGTGCTCTCCAGCGACCCGAAGATCGACGCCATCGGTGCGTGCGTCGGCGTTCGAGGCTCCCGGATCAAGGCCGTCATCGACGAGCTCCGCGGTGAGCGGATCGACATCATCCGGTGGAGCGACTCCCTGGAGACCCTCGTCATGAACGGGCTCGGGCCCGCCAAGATCCACCTGGACAACATCTACCCCCACGTCGACCGCCACTCCGTGACGGTCCTCGTCGACGAGGAGCAGCAGTCCCTCGCCATCGGCAAGCGCGGTCAGAACGTGCGCCTCGCCAGCCGCCTTTGCGGGTGGGAGATCGACATCAAGACCCGCGAGGAGTACTTCGACGACACGCCTGCCGCCCCGGCGGACGGCGAGGTCGCCGAGGCCCCTGAGGCCCCCGCAGAGGCTGCAGAGGCCCCGATCGAGGCCCCTGCGGGCCATTCTGACGCTGCTGAGGAACCGCCGGCCCCGCCTGCGGCGTCCTGATCCAGGCCCCAGAGTCACCCAGAGCCCAACCCACCATCGTGATCGTCTCCCGCCATGAAGCCTGAGGACCGCGCGCAGCAGCGCGCAACTTCCTCTGGCCTTCCAACGCCCCCCAGTACAAGCCACTTCGTCCGCTCTGAGGACGATCTCTGCGCTCGGTTCAGGTGATCCTTCACGCTGGCCGACCCCGGAGAAGACCACGGCCAGCCCGGCGCTCAAGCCCATTCAAGAGCGCCCCAAGAACCCACCACCGAAAGTTTGAGCGACAAGGTACGCATCCACGATCTCGCGAAGAAGTACGGCATGCCCGGCAAGGACCTGGCGTCGAAGCTTCGAGACTTCGGATTCAGCAAGGCGAAGAGCCACATGTCCGCACTGGACCCGTTCGAGCAGGTCCAGGCAGAGGGACTGCTCGAGGCCAACGGGATCACACCCAGCGCCCCCGTCGAGGAACCCGCGGACGAGAGCGGCGGGCTGCGGGTCAAGAAGCGCAAGAAGGCGCCCGCGGCGGACGAGGCGGACGGCGCCCTGGCCGGGCTCCCCGGCCTGAAGCGCCGGAAGAAGGCCGAGCCCGCGGCCGCGAGCCCGCCCGCGCCCGCGCCGACGGAAGTGGCCCCCGCGGCTGAAGCCGAGGCACCCGCCGCTGAGGTCCCCGCCGCCGATACTCCCGTGGCCGAAGCCCCCGCCGCAGAAGCCCCCGCGGCAGAAGCTCCCGCTGCAGAAGCTCCCGCGGCAGAAGCCCCCGCCGCAGAAGCAGCCCCCGCCGC